>DATAIA010000208.1:0-3596 GCA_036262895.1 Xanthobacteraceae bacterium | reverse complement strand
GGCCGCGCTCAGCCACTGGATGCCGACGCAGCCGACAATCGGACCAATCAGCGTACCGCGCCCTCCCACAAGCACCCAAATGATGATTTGCGCCGATTGAGCGAGCCCAAAGAGGGTCGGGCTGACAAAATTTTCCCAATTGGCGAACAGACACCCGGCCAAGCCGGCTAAGGCGCCGCCGATGGTAAACGTCACAAGCTTGTAGGCGCGAGGGTCATAACCGAGTAGCTCCGCTCTGCGTTCGTTTTCGCGGATGCCGACAACGATGCGACCGAATCGGCTCGCCAGCAATAACCGAAGTCCAAAGTAGGTCAAAAGGAGTATCGCCGCCGAGAGATAGAACATCCCTTCCAAATCGATCGTAGTGGTGCGGCTGAACGGCAAGTTGAGCGGCGGAATGCCTGGAATGCCATTGAACCCGCCGAGCCGCGCTGCGCCAATGTGGAACTCAGGCCCGGCGGTAGAGTTCACGGAATTGAATAGGATCAGCGTCACAGTCAGCGTGATGACGCCGACATAGACGTCGCTGATCCGGCCATAGAACATGAAATAGCCGAGTAGGGCAGCAAAGCCGGCGGGCAGTATAACGGCAAGGAGGAAAGGAATCGTGCTCTCGCCGACATTGAACATGGCGATCGCGTAGACATACGCGCCGAGGCCAAAGAAGGCCGATTGACCGAAAGAGAGAATGCCGCCGTATCCCCAAATTAAAGCCAAACTGAGGGTAAGGATCGACATGATCATGTAGACCGTCAAATTGAGCACGGTGTCGAGCTCGGAAAAATGCGGCGTCAGCAGTGTGAAGACGAGCCCGGCGATGCCTACGAAAGCGAGGCCAAGAAGATCGAGACGGCGAGCGTTCACAACCCTCTCCGAAAGAAGCGGCCTGTAATACCTTGTGGCAGCAGCCGAATCAGCACAATGGCTGCGGCAAGCAACGCTACCTCGCCGAACACCGGCGTCGTGACAAAGGTGGCGATCTGGTTGATTGTGCCGAACAGGGCGGATGCAGAAACCGTGCCGGTCAGAATGGCGGCGCCACCTCCGATGACGGTAATAAAAGCCTTTGCTACATAAGCGATACCGATAGTCGGGAAGACGCCGGACACGGGCGCCAGCACCGCACCGGCCAGACCCGATAGCGCTGCGCCGATACCGAAAGTAACGGCATAAACCCGCGTCGGATTGACGCCGAGCGCTCCCGCCATGTTGGCGTTTTGCATCGTGCCCCGCGCAATCAAGCCAAGGCGCGTCCAACGCATGAGGGTGAAAATGATTGCCAACACGACCGTCGCCACAGCAATCACGAACAGCGTATAGGCGCTAGTACGGTAGGCGCCGATTTGCAAACTACCAAGCGGGGCCGAGATGCCGACCTCGGTATTTCCGAAGATTGCGGTTGTGAGTCCAACGAGGAAAAGGCTAAGCCCCCAGGTAGCGAGCATGGTGTCGATCATCCGGCCATAGAGAAAGCGAATGATCGTCCGCTCGACGATGACGCCAATAGTGCCGACCACAATCGGAGCCACAACCAGCATCGAGAGCCAAATGCTGATTCCATGGCGGGTTGCGACGATGGTCGCATAGCCGCCGAGCATCAGGAACTCGCCGTGGGCGAGGTTGATGACTCGCATCATGCCGAAAATGATCGCGAGCCCAATGCTGATCAGCGCCAGACTAGCGATTGCATAAAGGACGTGAATCGCCAGGAGCGCAAGGAGATCGACGTTCACATTTCCAAGTCCGGAAGACGGGCCTCTTGACTCACAGCTTGATTACATATTGCTGGTTGTCATTCGGATGCTTGATCAGGTTGCAAACCGCAGCCGTGTCCGCCGGCTTTTGCTGGGGGAAGTTTTCCAGTACCTTGAACTTTTTGTCCCTGACCTCGGCGATATGAACGTCGAGCACGCAATGGTGGGTTGGCGGATCGATGGTCACTTTGCCTGACGGAGCATCGATGCTGATGCCCGTCTCAAGTGCCTCGATGACGGGCAGACGCTCGACACTGCCAGCCTTTTTTACCCCTTCCGCCCACAAGCGAAAGCCCTGGTAGGTGCTCATGGCAAGCTCGGTGATTTCCGGATAATCCGCGCCGAAGCGTTTGTGGAAGCGGGCCACGAACGCTTCGTTGACGGGCGTCTTGAGATCCTGAAAATAATTGTAGCAAACGAGAATTCCATCGCATTCGTCGGGAGAAAGCACAATGTGTTCATTGCCAACCCCGAAGTTGCTCGAAGCCATCGGAATGCGTGTGCGCATGCCGGCCGCCGCCCATTGGCGGAAGAACGAAATATGCGGACCGCCGACCAGGATCGACCAGACGATGTCGGGTTTTGCCGCCTGAATCTTGGAAATGGTTGGCCCAAAATTTGTCACATCAAGCGGGAAAAAATCGATCGACGCCACCGTGCCGCCGTTTTGGAGGACGTATTTCTTCACCCATTGCGACGTGATGTGGCCGTAATTGTAGTCAGCCGCGATGATGTAGACCTTCTTGCCCCATTTCTTCATCGCGTAGGGCACCAGATTCTCGGCGGTTTGGGACGGTGTTACCGCGGTGGCGAATAGATTGCGATCGCAGACGCCTCCCTCATAGATCGTGTTGTAAAAATAGAGCGTCTTGAAGCGCCCGAGAATCGGGCGAACGACCTCGCGAGATGCGGACGTGATGGCGCCCTGCACAACGGCAACCTTGTCCCTCAATGCGGCCTGTTGGGCGTATTGCGCGTAGAGTTGCATGTTCGACTGCGCGTCGTAGTTGATCAGCTTGATTGGACGTCCCCCTAGCCCACCTGCCGCATTGGCTTCCTCGACTGCGAACGTCAGCGCATCGACCATCGGTTGGCCGTATATACCGAGCTCACCGGAAAGATCATGAATGCCCGCAACCTTGATCGGGTCTAGCGCCCATGCTGCTCTCGGCGACAGTATGCCGGCTGCAGAAATTGCAACCGCACTCTGTAAGAATTTCCTGCGATTGACCTTCATTGCCGTCACTTTTCTTGCTGTCTCCGACACATTAATAAGCAACCCGTCAGTGGATCCGCTTTTCGTCGTAATAGTGTTCAGCCGCGAGCCGCGTCGACAGCACAGCATGGCAATCAAACGAATCGATCATGAAGCAAGTTCCGGGTGAGCTGGCACCGAAAATTCAAAGACGGCGCCTCGAGGTTCATTTGCGCCGGCCCATATCCGTCCCCCGTGCGCTTCGATAATCGAACGGCAAATGGATAGGCCCATGCCCATGCCACTGGACTTCGTCGTGTAGAACGCCTCGAACAGACGCTCGAGGTCGGCCCGATCCAGCCCCGGACCGGAATCGCGAAGGCTGACGAGCACGTCGCTCGATCCATTGGTGCGGGTGCTGATCAGCAACTCCCGTGCACCATCGCTGACCCCGCTCGTCGCTTCGACCGCATTGACAATCAGGTTGAGCATGACTTGTTGAAGCTGAACGCGATCGCCCAGGACAAGTGGCAAATTGTCCTCGAGTGCCGTGAGCACTGAAATGCCATTTTTCGACGCTTCGCTTCGTGTGAGCTCAATCACCTCAATGACGGCCGTGTTGATGTCCACGCTGTCCTTGCGCGCGG
>DATAIA010000207.1:0-4334 GCA_036262895.1 Xanthobacteraceae bacterium | reverse complement strand
GAGCCGGCTAGCGACGCGGAATGACGGTGAACGACTGCCTCTTTTGCAAGATCGTCGAAGGTGCTATTCCTTCGAAGAAACTTTACGAAGATGGAGACATTCTTGCGTTTCACGACATTCGTCCAATTGCCCCAGTTCATTTTCTTATCATCCCCAAAGAGCACATTGCGACGCTTTATGACGCAGGCATGCAACATCAGGGGGCCCTTGGGAAAATGCTCGCCATGGCTGGGACGCTGGCTCGAAAGGCCGGCGCCGAAGACGGGTTTCGAACGATCATCAACTGCGGCCGGGTGGGGCATCAGGAGGTGTATCATTTGCACATGCATGTAATCGGCGGGCCTGACCCAGTCGGCCCGATGATTACGCGAAAGTTATAGGAGGCTGCTATGGGTGGATTGTCCATTTGGCACTGGCTGATCGTGCTGGTTATTGTCATGCTGGTATTCGGCACGAAGAAGTTGCGTAACATGGGCGCTGACCTTGGCGGCGCCGTTCGCGGGTTCAAGGATGGTATGCGCGAAGGCGGTGACAAGGTTGCGGACAGCCCGGCGCCTCAGGTGGCCGGCGGCAAGACGGTGGACGGGCAAGTCACCGGGAAGACTGAGACCCGGGCTTAGTTTGCCGATAGTTGCAAGCGGGGCGTCCTTCGGGACGCCCTTTGTTTCTGTGGACCCCTAAGTGTTCGATATCGGTTTTTCCGAACTGGCCGTGATCGGTCTCGTCGCCTTGATTGTTATAGGGCCGGAGAGGCTGCCTCGCGTCGCCCGAACCGTGGGGCACCTGATCGGCCGGCTGCAGCGCTATGTGGCCGATGTGAAGGCCGACATCAACCGCGAAGTGGAACTGGAAGAACTGCGCAAGATGCGCGACTCTGTGCAGGAAGCGGCGGCCAGTATCGAAAGCTCGGTGACTTCGGGGCTTTCCACCGCCGAGCAGGAATTGAATCGCTCGATCGCTGCCGATCTGCCGGGAGAGTCGGCGGCGCCGCCGTCCGCCCCTGAGGCGCCTACGGCCGCCGTCACGTCGTCGAATAACGGTGCTGATGCAGCGCCTTCGCCAGTCTCGAACAAGTCATGAGCTCGAACCTGTGAGTACGCAGGAAACATTTATTTCGCACCTTGTAGAGCTGCGTTCGCGGCTTATTCGCGCTCTCCTTGCCATCATTATTGTTTTCGTTTGCCTGTTCCCGTGGGCAAAAGATCTCTACAGCCTGCTCGCCAATCCGTTGATCGCATCGTTGCCTAACGGCGGACAGATGATCGCGACCGACGTTGTTGGAGTCTTTGTAGTGCCGATGAAAGTCGCGTTCCTGGTGGCTTTCCTGATTGCGCTCCCGTATGTGCTGTTCCAGCTTTGGGCGTTTGTCGCGCCTGGGCTTTACTCTCACGAAAAGCGCCTTGTCCTGCCACTCGTAATTGCGAGTTCCATCCTGTTTTTCATCGGAATGGCCTTCGCCTATTTCCTGGTTTTTCCCGTCATTTTCAAGTTCATGGCTTCCATTGCGCCAGAAGGCGTTGCCTGGATGACGGACATCGAGAAATACCTGTCGTTCGCATTAACGACATTCGTTGCGTTCGGTGTCACTTTCGAAGTGCCTGTTGTCGTAATCGTCCTGGTCAGGGCGGGCATCGTTTCGATCGAAAAATTGAGGGAAGCGCGACCCTATGTCATCGTGGGCGCATTCATCGTTGGAGCGATTTTTACGCCCCCCGACGTCATCTCCCAGCTGATGCTCGCCGTTCCGCTCTGCCTCCTGTACGAATTGGGCTTGTTTGTTTCGCGCTTCATCGGCGCGCCCAAGGCGGAAATTAAAGAGGCAGGCGCTACGCCGGATCAATAAGCCGGCTCGATAAATTGCGACGATATCGAAGTTACCGCGAACCCACTTGCCGCAGCTTTCCGACTATGCCGAGTGGGAAGTAGTACACACACACTACAAACAGGACCCCTAGCCAAAGAAGCCAGCGGTCCGGATGGAGCAGCGCAGGAAGTAGAGGGATTCCCTGTGTGGCGGCGCTCGCCAGTTTCATAAGATCCTGCAGATAATTTTGGGCGACGATGAACAAGGTGGCGCCAACGACGGCACCGTACATAGTGCCCATGCCGCCGATCACAACCATCAGCAGGATGTCGATCATGATTGCGAAGTCGAGCGTCGTATTCGGGCCCGTGTAGCGAAGCCAAAGCGCGTACAGAGCCCCAGCCAGAGTAGCGACGATCGCTCCAAGGCAATTTGCGACAGTCCTGTAAATGACGGTCCTATAGCCTAGAGCTTCCGCACGGAAATCGTTCTCCCGGATTGCGAGCAGCACTCGACCAAACGGGGAATTGACCACTCGCAGGAGGATAAGAAACAGGGCTAATGCACCTGCGAAGATCAGGTAGTACATGACAACCCGGCCACTGATCGCAACCCCGAAGATCGGCTCCTCCAGCAAGCGGAACGCCGGGCGCAGCAGCTCGGGCACCTTGAATGTGATGCCGTCTTCTCCCCCGGTAACCTCGGAAAGCTGCGAAGCGAGGATGGCAAAAAACGATGCTACGGCAAGCGTCACCATTGCGAAGAAAATCGCCTTCACTCGCAGCGAAAACAAGCCCACCAGGAATGACAGCAGCAACGAAGCGACTACAGCGCAGGCGGTTCCGGCAAGGAGCGAAGTCCAGGTCGGACCCAACCGGGTCAACGCGATACCCACCCCATACCCGCCGATCCCGAAAAACATGGTGTGCGCGAACGATACTATGCCGGTGTAACCGAGCAGCAAATCGTAGCTTGCGACCAGCACTATGAAGACGCATACCTTCGCCGCCACATCCAGCGCGCGTGTCCCGGTAAACAGGAAAGGCGCAAATGCCAGTGCGAAGGCAATGGCAATCAAAATCACGTCGAGAAGCCGGCTGCGCGGCAGGTCCCCAGAAAGAAGTGCCTTGAAGATCATTGGCGATTTACCGGATAAAGACCCTGGGGCCGCCAAAACAGCACAAGCATCATCAGCAGGATATTCGACCCGAGAGCTACTTTGGGTGAAAGGTAGCCGACATAGTTTGTGATGAGACCAACTAAAAGCGCCCCGACGAAACAACCGCCAACGGAACCTAATCCACCAATGATGATCACGATGAAAATCAGGACCATCATCTGGGCACCGATATGGACGGTCACGTTTTCCTGATACATGCCCCACAACGCGCCCCCCAGTCCCGCAAGGGCCGACCCGGCTACAAAAACACCAATGAAAAGGCGGCGGATTCGATAGCCGAGGGCTTCGACCATCTCCTTGTTTTCCACCCCCGCCCTTATAAGCAGCCCGAGCTTTGTGCGATTGAGGATAAGCACCATCGCCGCAAAGACGACAAGGCCGATTGCAACGGCGAGAAGGCGGTACTTTTCAATCGCAATGTCGCCGATGAGGAACGAACCGCGCAGCGTTTCAGGCCGCGGCAGGGGGATCAGGTCAGGGCCCCACGCCACATGAATCAGCTGCTCGGCGACGATCATTCCACCGGTGGTGATCAGAATCTGTTTGAGGTGCTGGCCATAGACCGGCCTGATAATGATGCGCTCGAAGAAAAGCCCGACGAGCCCTGCAATCACCAGCGCGCCCAACAATGTGGGCGCGAGGGCCCCAAGATTCGCGAGGAAACTTTCGGATCCCGCGGCCGTTTGAAGCACTTTCATGCTTGAGGCCGCGATATACGCCCCGATCGCAATGAACAATCCATGGGCGAAATTCATGACGTCCATCAGGCCGAAAACGAGCGTTAGTCCGGACGCCATGATGAAAATGAGAAGGCCCATCGCAACCCCGGCGACAGTGAGCGTGACCCACGTCGACGCATTTCCCACCAAAGCGAATGCCGCAATTGCAATTGTGGCTATAAGGACGAGCGGTATCGTATCGACATGCGCCTGCGGGATCGCACCGTCCTGATCCGCTGCCTTTTGCTTGATCATTGGTGCACGTCCAGCGACAGGCCAAGCAAGCGCGTTTGAAGCGCTTCGTCCCCAGCAAGCTCCGCCATCCGGCCCGTGTGCACTATGCGGCCGGAATCCATGACCGCTACGCCGTCGCCCAAGCTCCTGGCAGCATGAAAATTTTGCTCCACCATGAGAATAGTTGTATCCGTCTTCTTCAGCTCAGCTAGGGCGTCGATCAGATTGTTGATGATCGCAGGTGCCAGGCCTTTCGTTGGCTCGTCTATCAGGACGAGCCTGCGCGGTTCCACGATCGCACGCGAGATCGCAAGCATCTGCTTTTGTCCCCCCGAAAGAAGTCCCGCGGGCAGATGCCAGAATTTCTTCAGCGCCGGAAAGAATTCGAAAATCCTCT
>DATAIA010000206.1:0-5444 GCA_036262895.1 Xanthobacteraceae bacterium | reverse complement strand
CTGTTCTTTCAGCACGAGAACGTAGCGCCCCGGAGCAAGTTCGAAATCAGGCTTGTCAGACTGTACGAGCAGCATTTCAGGATTGTCGGGAACGGGCTTCACCCTCATCTCGTATGAGATGTTGCGAATGTTCCAGGAGTCCGACACCGGCGTGAAGTTTGGCCTGCCTTTCGCATCGAATTTCAAGACGCGGGAGACGCGCGCGACGACCCGGACGTCGATACGTTCGGGTGCGTTGCCGACGAGATCACGTCTGAACAGAATAAACCTGACCTTTCCATCGGCGATACTGGTACGACTTGGTTCAGTGATGGGCGTCGACATCGCGATCCGCTTGTCCGGTGCTCGTTCCAACACGATCGAAAGCTCACTCAGCGTATCGCCGTTAAGTGCGTAGACACCGTAATTGGCCGGCTTCGGGAAACCGGGATCTTTGGGTGCTGCGGGGACCGGAGCTATTGCCGCTGCCGGCGGCGCAACATTCCTCACCTCCTCGGGCTTCCAGGGAAGTCCGACCCGGCTGGATAACCGGGCCAGCCGCTCCTGGTAATAGCCCAGGCCCAGCATGCCGCCCGCCAGCAGGAGAGCGATGCTGGACAGAATCGGCACCAACCAGGAGGCGCGACGAACCTCAACCACCTGAATCTCGGAGGTTGGATAGGCCTCGTTCGGAACGTGAAACTCCCGCGGCCTGGTAGCGACCGGCTCTCCGCGGGTGACGGCCGTAGAAGCGTAGAGCTCCTGCGCTTTTTCGAAATCCGGCGAGGCAGGCGGGAGCAGCGCGACATCGTCGCGACGCAGCGAGAAGTTCTCGACGCCCCGAATGGCCGTCTCGAGCGAATTCAGACGGCGCTCCCGCTCGGGCGCCTCGAGCCCCGCCGTATCGGCTTCCATGCGAGCACGAGCGAGACCGTAAATCGCCATGCGCATCTGCGTGGGATCCTGATGCACCGTATTGATCATTCGCTGCAGCGTCAGGGCGTATTCGATCTCCTGCGCATATGGCGCAGCCGCTTGGTCCTGCTCGATTTTCGGGAGTTCGCCCGTCATAATCGCATCAATCCGCCTTCAGAAAAACGACAACAAACGCAATTGCTTGAACCAACAGAGCCATGCTTGAAATGGCTCGCCGATGGTCCGACTGATCCCGGCAAAGCACGGAAGGCCAAGCCCCTTTGTTGGGGAGCCGGTCCATTCGGTCGCCTCAATCGCTTGGCGTGAACTTCAGTTACAGTCTATTGTATTCGCGGATAGAATAGTCGTCGTTTTTGGAGAAGGACAGGGTATGCCGCACGCTACGAAGATCGCGCTCGCTGGAATCGCCTTCATGGCTGCGGGCGCCTTTACCCCCGCCTCGGCCCATGGTCGGCAATACCCGCTCACCCGTTGCGGCCCGGATCTCGCTTACCTGTGCCCCTTGCGGGGTCAGTTTGCCGATGTGCCGTTCCACTATGACCTGGCTGTGCACCCCGGTTGCATCAAGACGGTCGTCGTCGACACGCCGCAGGGCCCGAGACGTCGCAAGTCCATCGTCTGCGGAGCGCCCGAACGAGAGATGATCTGGTGGTGGTGAGAGGTCATCGCCGCGGTTCATAGACCGGCGACGACACTAGCGGCCCGGTGATCTCGGCCTGCTGCCGCTTGCGGGCGCAGGTTGCCCTGGCGTGCTTCTGGCCGGACCCATGTTTTGCGGTCCCTGGTTGACACCGCGAGGTGCAAAGTCGCCACCACTCCGCACCAGATTGCCGTACATGTCTCGTTGAGTGGAAACACCCGATTGGCCTAGCGCGGAACCAGCGCCGGCCAACAGGAACACAATAGCAATAGTTGTTTTCATGATAACCTCAGGATCAGGCTCGGAAGAGTAGCAGGATTGCGAGACCGACGCGACCAGTTCCTGCCGGGACATTTAGTCGGTGTGACGCGCGCCCGCCTTGGGGCCAGCGCCAGATGTGGAGTTCTGAATGGAGTGGGTTCTCTTCGTGTCGTTGCAATGGGTGGTGTCGGGAAGTCCAACCCCGCCCAACACGATGCACATCGATTCGTTTGCATCGGAGGAGCTTTGCAAGAAGGCCGCTGATGCCATCAAAGCCGAAATCGAAGTTCCGGTTGCCGGGCAGCAACGCGTCATGACGATGGCGCGCGTGACGTGTCTGCAACGGAAAGAGAAGTAGTCAGGATCAGCCGCGCGAAGCTCCGAACCCTGGCGGCACGGACAGCGAGGCCGGCGACGATCCGTCTACGACGTCCAATTCTTTACGCTTTTGCGCAAGCCCTGGATGATATGCACCGCAAGCCTGTTTTCAGGCTCGGCTTCGGGCGCTTCGTCTGCGTGCCAGTCCGAACGCTGCGCGATCAGCTCCTCGCTTGACGAGGGCTCCCCTGGATTCGAGATGCCGCCACCGACTTCGGGTTGATGATCGTCCCCGGATTGAACATCGTCGGGTCGATGATCTTCGGATTGCTGATCGTCAGGTTGATGGTCTTCGGATGGACAGTCTTCCGATGCGTGGTCATCGGAAAACGATTCGACGAGACTGACCTTTCCTGCAGCCAGAAGCCGTTCCAATGTCGCGAAGTTCTCGATCGGGCGGCTGTCTTGAGCCTCAAGCGCATTGAGCAACTGAAGCAGTTCTCCAAATTCCTGACTAACTGAATTTTCTGACTGCGCTGTCATGAACGACCTCGACGCTTACAAAACTCACAAACACGGTCGATTCTTCGAAGCCAACCTGGAAATTAAATCAACGAAACCGTAGCGCGCACGCCTGGCGCGATCAAGGAACCGGCACCGGCAGCCTGGGATTCATCTTAATGCCGGCTCACCGGTGTCGAACATTTCTGGTTCGACACCCCGTGGGGTTAAAGCCCCTCCAACTCCGCGACGACCGATGTCACCCGAGGCGGCCAATCCGATTTAATGTTTGCGGTATTTAAATACCTATTTCGAGATTATTTCGTGTGCCGCAGCCGTCATTCCCTGCGTCGGCCGCGGGTCCCTACCATTGCGAGAATGGCCGCGTCTACGGCCCTCCCGAGCCACTGCAGGGCTATTTGGGCATCACAGATACCGCAGTCCCCAGGGTCATCCTATCCAAGGTCCGCCTGTCCCTACCCCGCACGCAGACGAAACTCACCCGGAGCACCGCTCCCGGAGCCGTTTTGGGTTTTCCGGCTCGCGGACCGCGCAGAGCCCCAACCCAATCCGAAGAAACAAGCTGAGGCGACGCGAGGATCACCAAAAGGATTGTCTACGCATGCAGGTGCCGAGTTCTCGACGCGTCAGCCCATCGCCTGGCCTTGCTCAACCGGACTTCGGCTCCCCGAGCGGACCGAACCTCTTCGATCGTAAATCACTTCCGCCAATTCCTCATCTCCTCAGCCGAGGTCCGGAATATCCGGATTGGCTCAGTCACCTCGGTATCGTTCAGGGCTGCAGGCCTTCGATCGAAAGTACAACGACGGCTGCAGGGGCGATCTGCGATACCGACATCGCCGTCTAGCGACAATCATTGCATCCCCGAATGAACGCCCGCGCGACGACCGCCTGACATCTCGCGACCTGACAGCCCGGCCACTTCCAGTAGATGATCAGAGCTCCATCCCACGCATTTGAATGGTCATTGCCCCGCCCAAGATGGCTGATTATGATCATGGCTCGAATTTCAGACAGCTCTTTAATGCGACGGTTTGTTTTGTGATATACGATCATTTGCCCAAGCGCACGCAGCGGTTGGCAAGAGGCGCGCTAGCTGGCGCAATTCTGCTCGCCGTGGCGGTGATGCTAATCTACACCTACTATGCTGTAGCGATGGCGGATGATTACTGCCGCGCCGGCTTGCCGGCAAACCTCGATTGGCTTGCTCGCGTCAAAAAGCTGTACATGGAATGGTCCGGCCGCTGGGCCGTGCACTCGCTTTATGTTCTTACGTTTCCCAAGATCGCTATTACGTCGACTTCTTATTCGCTGCTGCTTTTGTTTTCGGGTCCCATTTGGTTCCTGATTTTCTACATCACCGCGCACATCCTGTTTGGGAATGCGATGCGCCGTGGCGAAAAGGCATTCCTGGCGCTGATACTTACGGTAATATTTTGGGCCTCGATGCCTGGTCCGGGGGAAACGTGGTATTGGCTGACTGGCTCGATAGAGTACCAAATTCCCTTTCTTCTCATGTCTTGCTGCCTCCTCATTTTGACGGGCAGCCTCAATTCGAGCAGCTATATCAAAATTATATCGTGCATCGGAGCGGCTATTCTTGCCGTCCTGGTCACCGGTTTCAACGAATTGATCGGGTTACTGCTCCTGGGCCTCCTTTCTGTCGGCATTATTCTTTCTCTTTTCTGGCGGCGGCTTGATGCCGCATTGGGATTCGCGAGTGTTTTAGGTTTTACGGCGATCGGGTTGGCGGTTAACGTGCTGGCGCCGGGGACCGCCGTACATGCGGCAGTTTCGACGAACCCCTATAATTTTAGCACAGCCATTCGGCTCGTTTTCCTGGAGCCTGGTCAGTCGCCATTGCCATGGCTCGGCCAACCCTCGATGCTTTGGTTCACCATTCTGGTTCTTACGAGTCCCGGGTTTCTCTCTCGGCTTCCGACCTGGGTTAGAACACCGCGCACATCAGCGGTACGACTCTGGCTGGTGTTTGTTCCATTGATCGGACTTGCCGCCGTTCATCTGACATTGTTGGCAGCAGACTACGCTCAGGGCGTCGACGCCCCAACTCGAATTCTCAACATCGCGTATGCCGTATTCCTCATCGGTTGGTTTGCGTCGCTTATTCCGGTGGGACTATTGAGCACTGAAACTGCGGTGCCGGATCAATCTCTAGGCAAGGCATTGCATCTTGTTGCAGCGGTGATGCTACCGGTGAGCATTGTTCTGGGCGCGAATGTCATGTCAGGGCTTTCCAGTCTAAGAAAGACCGCTCGGGAGTTTGCTCCTGCGATGGCCGCGCGCCAGGTTATGATGCGCGCTGCGGCCGAGAATAATGCTCACCAGGGGGGTCCCATCGAACTCAGCCCGATTGCCTCAAATCCGAAACTATTCTTCTGGAATGATATTACAGAGGATCCTGAGGATTGGCGCAACGAATGCTTCGCGCGTTTCTATCGAGTAGGATCGGTGCGAGTGTCAAAGCCTTAAGATGAGCGGCACAGTCACTCGTGTGTTCGCGTTTGCCGATCCGAATGGCTGGTTGGCGGAAGGGACAGCGGCTTGAGGCCATTTCCCCGCGACAGCGCCATGATCGATCGAGCCGTGAGCAGGAGCGCCCGGCAAGAACCTGCTGCCCCGAAACACCTCAATAAGCCTGGCTTGATCGATTTCCCGGCGAGGGCTGCAACATCGCGCGAAGCCGTTGCTTGACCTTGCCGCGCTGGGCTTCGGTGCAAATCGAAAGCAGATAGCTGCCAATATATATCGCCGGCAGCGCCATGACGCA
>DATAIA010000205.1:0-13989 GCA_036262895.1 Xanthobacteraceae bacterium | reverse complement strand
CTGCAAAGGATGGATGTCTGCAAACCCCGGCAAGCGCGCCATTTTCTCGTTAAGGCGCGGATTGTGTTTCATCGTGCAGGACCCGAGCGGAAATATGCCGGCATCGATGCTGTAATTATTCCGCGACAACCGCACATAATGCCGCACCGCTTCAGGCTCAGTGAGGCCGGGCAATCCGATCGGCATCTTGCGTTCAAGCGCGCCAAGACGCGGCTTCACGACAGAGGGCTCGTCGAGATCGACGCCGGTGACTTCGCGCCGGCCGATTTCGAAGATCAGCGCTTCCTCGATCTGCAGCGCTCGATTTCCAGTAAAGGTATCGAGTTCG
Organism: Xanthobacteraceae bacterium; assembly: GCA_036262895.1. Taxonomy (GTDB): domain Bacteria; phylum Pseudomonadota; class Alphaproteobacteria; order Rhizobiales; family Xanthobacteraceae; genus AP-16. The sequence goes on along the minus strand of DATAIA010000205.1, from coordinate 13,661 downwards.
CGGCTGGCGGCATTGCCGATATCGCTTGGCCGACCCTGACGGTTCATCATGCGAGCACCTCCTTCAGAGCCGCGACATATGCAGCGCGATCCTCATCGGTGTTGATTTCGGTTGAAGCCACCATGATCAGATCGGAGAGATTGTCTTTGCTCGGCTCAAGCCGCGAGAACGGCACGCCGCCGAGCACGCCCTTCTTTGCAAGGCGTTCGATGATGTCAGCGGCATTTCCAGGCACGCGGATCGTGAACTCGTTGAAGAAGGTTTGATTGAGCACCGAAACTCCGCGAACGCTTGCAAGCTGGTCCGCAAGCTTGACCGCGCCCGCATGATTGATGCGGGCAAGCCGCGTCAGACCTGCCTCGCCCAGCAATGTCAGATGGATCGTAAAGGCCAGCACGCAAAGTCCGGAATTCGTGCAAATATTCGAAGTCGCCTTCTCGCGGCGGATGTGCTGCTCGCGGGTTGAAAGCGTGAGGACAAAACCACGCTTACCATCGGCATCAATTGTTTCACCGGCGAGCCGCCCCGGCATCTGCCGGAGGAAATCCTTGCGGGTGGCAAACAGCCCCACATAGGGACCGCCAAAATTAAGTGTGTTGCCGAGCGACTGACCTTCAGCAACGACAATATCGGCGCCCATTTCACCGGGCGGCGTAATAAGCCCCAGCGATACGACTTCGGTGACGACCGCGATCAGCAGCGCGCCGACATCATGCGCCTTCTGGGCAATCGCCTTGAGATCGTGCAAGTGCCCGAAAACGTCCGGCGTTTGCACGACGACGCAACTGGTTTCGCGATCGATCGCTTCGAGACCTTCCGGCCGGCCCTCCGGGCTAGGCGGCAGAGCGACAACGGTATCGCCCGCCATGGCGGAAATGGTTTCGATAGTGGCGCGATAGTGCGGGTGGAGATTGCCCGATAAAACCGCCTTACGGCGCTTCGTCACGCGATGCGCCATCAGCACCGCTTCCGCGGCCGCAGTCGACCCGTCGTACATCGAGGCATTGGCGACATCCATGCCGGTGAGCATCGCCACCTGCGTTTGAAACTCGAACAAATAATGCAACGTGCCTTGAGCGATCTCCGGCTGATAGGGTGTGTACGAGGTCAGGAATTCCGAACGCTGAATGAGATGATCGACGCTTGCCGGAACATGATGCTTGTAGGCTCCGCAACCGACGAAAAACGGAACCGACCCCGCAGCCGTGTTCTTGGCAGCCATCCGGCCAAGCAGGCGCTCGACTTCCAGTTCGCTTTTGTGTGGCGGAAGGTCGTCCGGCGGCTCTCGCAGCATCTTGTCGGCGGGCACATCGACAAACAGATCGTCGATGTTTGAGACGCCGATTCTGGCCAGCATCTGATTGCGGTCATCTGGTGTCAGGGGCAAAAAACGCATGATCGATTTGTCCGTTGCAAGCTTCAGGTAAAGGAAAAACCGGGCGATCCGAGCGCCACCTCGGATTTCACCGAATTGGCGATGAAGCATTCCGCATGTGAGTCATGATGCAGCTTTTCCACATCCTGATCGGTTGGGCGCCTGCTTCCGCCGAACACCACGGACGGATTAAGCAGAACTTTCGAGATGAATAGTTTGCCCTGCTCATTTCTGGTCATGAAACCAACCGCGGCATCCTCATAGCTCTCGACGAGAAAGCCGCTTTTGGCGGCGAAATTGAGAAAGAACAGCATGTGGCAGCTCGCCAGCGATGCGACGAAGGCCTCTTCCGGATCGACCGCTTCGGCAACCGATAAAGGAAGCGGCACAACGGCCGTCGATGACGATGCCGGAACTTCCACTCCCCCATCAAATGCCCAGACATGGCCGCGGCTATATCGGTTATCAAGAAAGGCGGCACCGCCCCGCATCCATCGAACCTCAGCGCGATACTCGTGCGCCATCCTAAGCTCCATTCAGGCAAGCGTGCCGAGATAGTCCTTGTATTGCGCCTCGCTCATCAGCTCATCGAGCTCCTTGGGATTTGATAATTTGATCTTGAGAAACCAGCCTTTACCCTCAGAATCCTCGTTGACCGTTCCCGGCGCTCCATTAAGCGCATCGTTGACGGCGGCAACTTCGCCGCTCGCCGGCGCATAGACTTCGCTTGCGGCTTTGACTGATTCAACAACGGCAGCCTCGGCGCCCTTCGCAACCTGGATGCCCGCCTCCGGCAACTCGACATAGACCACGTCACCAAGCTGCGATTGCGCGTAGGAGGTGATGCCGATCGTTGCGACATCTCCTTCAAGCCTGATCCATTCGTGATCTTTGGTGTAGTACATCTGCGCCATTGCCATTCCTCTTCTGATCTGCGCGCCCGATTAGCCTCGATAATACCGGTGCGGAACGAACGGCATCGTCACAACACGTGCTGGCAGCGGCTTGCCGCGCACCACGAGCAAGACGGCCATGTCCGGATTTAAAAACTGATTTTCGACGTAGCCCATCGCAATCGGTCCATTGACGGTGGGACCAAAGCCCCCTGACGTCACAATGCCGATGCGTTTTCCATCGGGCGACTGGATTTCCGTGCCCTCGCGCGCCGGAGCGCGCCCTTCAGGCAACAGACCGACGCGGCGGCGTGACGGCCCGTCCTTGAGTTCGTTGAGGATCCTCGCAGCCCCAGGAAATCCACCTTCCTCGCGGCGGCGTTTCTGAATCGACCAGGTCAGTCCCGCCTCAACCGGCGATGTCGTTTGATCGATATCGTGGCCGTACAAACAAAGCCCGGCTTCAAGCCGCAGTGAGTCCCGCGCGCCAAGGCCGATCGATTTGACGTCGTGTTCGGATAAGAGACGCTCGGCGATCGCCCGGACGCGTGCGGCATTGACGGAGATTTCGTAGCCATCCTCGCCGGTATAGCCGGAGCGGCTGATGTGGCAATCGATCCCATCAAAGCTGATGCTTCGCGCCGACATGAACGGCATGTCCGCGCTATGTGCAGCGTGACGCGCCAACACTTCGGCGGCCTTCAACCCTTGAATGGCAATCAGCGCTCGATGCTCGGCGCGGATCAGCCGCACATTTGACGGCAGGCGCTGTGAAATGTGCTCATAATCGCCTTGTTTGCAGGCCGCATTGACGACCAGCATCAGCACGCCGTCTTCTTCCGGATCGGCGGGACGCGTTACCATCAAATCATCGATGATGCCGCCTTCTTCGTTGAGCAATTGCGTGTAACGCTGCCGGCCGCGATCGAGGTTGAGAATGTCGGCTGGAACCAGGGCCTCCAAGGAGCGTGCCGTTGTTTCGTGATCCGGACCGACCAGAAATGCCTGGCCCATATGCGACACATCAAACAAGCCGGCAGCGGATCGCACGTGCGCATGTTCGGCTATAATGCCGTCGGGATATTGCACCGGCATCTCATAACCGGCGAACGGCACCATGCGCGCGCCACGGGCGACATGGAGCGCGTGAAGCGGCGTAGCCGCGAGAGACATTGTTGAACTGGTGGATTGGGTCATCGGCGGTTCCGCATCAAGTGAGCCCTCCGGACATTTGCCCGGTCGAGCCCCATCTGTCACGGAACCTGAGAGATTTCGCTGCGCGCGGATAACCGCTGGCAGCTTACTCCGTCGGTGAGCGGCGCAATTTGCACTGCACAGCTGCTTTCCAGAGTTTCATCCCCCCGCGGTCCTTTTGCCTGAGCGTTTCCGGGGCGGTTGCGCCTTCGGCGCCGGCAGCGATTTAGCGAAGCGGCCGGTCTCTCCCGCGGGGATCATCTGAGTTTTTTCCATCCCGCCAAGACGTGATGGTCCGGCAGATCCTAATCTGCAATCCTCTCAAGTCAACGAGCGAATTGACGGTACCAGGGTCTAACTAGTGCCTTTACGCTTAACAGGTTGTTTAGATTTGGCTGGCGGCTTTTTTTCTTTCAAACCTTCAGAGTCGAAACCAACATAAACGATAAAGGCTTCGAGCTGCTCTGCGGTCGGTTTCGGCACAACAAGATCTTCTTCGATCTGCACGAACGGCACGTTGGTCTGGCCCTCGGGAATCGTCACCGGGACTTTGTAGAGCTTGGTCCAGATTGTTTTGGGCTCCGGACCCTCCTGAACCAACGCCAAGCGCATCGGCACTTCAAGTAGGCCCGGGCCTCCCATAGGCCCGAGAATGATCCGCCCCTGGATACCGACCTTAATGGCAAGATTTGGTCCGCGCAGCGCACATTCCCGTGCCGTCTGGCCGATCGAGCCTTGATAGCGCAGATTCGTTGGCGAGGGATCGTTGCCCGGCCCTTGGACCGAGAGGGTTGACGCGCCTTGCCGAACAGTAAGGGTTGGGCAGTCGTAAGCGCCTAATTGCTCAATGGCGGCGGGCTTATCGTTGGAAGCCGAAGCCGTCGACGAGCCAAGGAACAGTGAATTCATGCGATCGGTAAAGGAGGTCGGCGTGCCGGAGGTGTTTGTTGATGCCGACTGAGCCGATGGTTTCGAGAATGATCCAAGAAGACTATCGCTTGTCGAGCAACCGCACGCCAGAAGCGCGAACGCGAGCCCACTTGCCGCATTCAGCAGCCGAAATCGGCGACGCTCTTTTGATGTCCGGCCACGCATGTGTTCCCCATCGGTCGGCGATAACCGCCCCCTGTCCACTCCGCCCTTATAGCAGCCGAACCGTGGCCGACCCAAGGCGCTTTAGCTGTCATCATTCAGGCGAGCATAAAGAAGATGATCCTGCCACACCCCATTGATACACAGGTATCTGCGGGCATAGCCCTCCCGCGAAAACCCGGTTCGCTCAAGCAAACGCATTGAGGCCGTGTTTGAAGGAATGCATGCGGCTTCCAGCCGATGCAATCGAAGCGCACCGAAGGCAAAGGGAAAAAGCGCCCGCACCGCGGCCGTCATATGCCCTTGCTGCGCATGGGTTTCTCCCATCCAATAACCCAGGCTTGCCGCCTGAGCGACGCCCCGGCGCACATTGGCAAGGGTCAGACCACCAACCAGAGTAATGTCGGGCTTGCGGAAAATAAAAAATGCATAGGATTGATCGGTTCTCATATCTTCCGAATAACGCCGCAACCGCCGCCGATAAGCGCTGCGTGTAAGGTCATCGACCGACCAGATCGGCTCCCACGGGGTCAAAAATGCGCGGCTTTCTTCGCGTAACGCGGCCCATTCCGCATAGTCCGCCAGTTGCGGTGAGCGCAGCATGACGCTCTCGCCCTCAACAATGGGGATTTGTTCCGAAAGACTGGCGGTACGAAAAAATGCCATCAGACCTGATCCGAGGGCGGCTACCGGTTCCCTTGTAGAAAACGCATCAAAACAAAAGCATAGAGCGCGTTCATGATTCAACTCAAAATGAACGCGCTCTCATTGGCACGCCCGCACCGAAGCAAAGGAGGGCTTTGCCTTGCGAACCGTTAAGCCGCAGCCGGCTCTCCGAGGCTTTCGGCAATCAGCGCTGCACTCTCAAGCCCGGCTCCGGGGCCAAGGGCCGCAAGTGCGGGCCGTCCACGCGCAATGAGATCTCGTCCTGCGGTACGGGTGCTTTCCACGGTCACCGCTTCAATTTTAGAGACAATCTCTTCCAGCGGAATCGGACGTCCGTGGGTGATCATTTGCCGCGCAAGCTGTTCGGCCCGAGCGCCTGAACTTTCCAGCGCCATCAGAAGCCCTGCCTTCATCTGGGCCTTGGCGCGGGCAACTTCTTCTTCGGTGATGGTGGATGTCGCACGGGCGATCTCATCAACGACGACACGCATCAATTCGGGGGCGTCCGATGCATCGGTTCCCGCATAAAGCCCGAACAGTCCAGTATCTGCATAAGGCCAGTGGAAGGCATAAATGGAATAACAAAGGCCGCGAAGCTCGCGGATTTCCTGAAACAGGCGCGACGACATTCCTCCACCGAGCACGTTTGTAAACACGTGCAAACTGTAGAGGGAGGGATCGCGTTGCGGGACGCCTTCGAGCGCAAGCGTAATATGGGCCTGCTCAAGATCGCGGACCTCAATCCGCGAACCGCCCTCAAAGCGCGCTGCCTGCGGCAGTGGCGCTGCACTGCCGTCAAATTTTGCGAAGCGTTGCTCCACTTCGGCAACGACACGTCGATGATCGACCGCACCCGCCGCAGCGACCACCATGTCGGGCGCACAATAGTTGCGCGCGAGATAGGAGCGCAGCTGCTCGCCGCTAAATGATCGCACAGTGGCCGGCGTCCCGAGGATATTACGACCAACCGGTTGGCCGGGAAACGCCGTGCTCTGCAAATAGTCGAAAACAAGATCATCCGGCGTATCCTCAGCAGCGCCGATCTCCTGCACGATCACGTTTTGCTCGCGTGCCAGTTCGTCCGGATCAAATTTCGGGTTGGCGAGAATGTCGGAAAGCACGTCCAGCGCAAGCGGTACGTCGGCCTTGAGAACCCGCGCATAATAAGCGGTGGTTTCAACACTTGTTGCGGCATTGAGATCGCCGCCGACCGCTTCGATTTCCTCCGCGATCTGACGCGCGGATCGTCGCGCCGTTCCCTTGAATGCCATATGTTCGAGCAGGTGGGAAATTCCATGCTCGTCGGTTTCTTCATCGCGGCTGCCGGACCCGACCCAAACGCCCAGTGAAGCGGTTTCCAGATGCGCCATGTCATCGGTGATGACAACAAGCCCGTTCGGAAGGCGAGTGACTTCAACTGTCATGCGGCAGCTCCTTCGCGCGCGGCGCGGCTATGATCCAGAATGAAACGTTCGACCGCCGCTTGATCGGCCGGCAATATCGTCATGCGTTCTTTGTGCTTGGGAAGATCGCTCAGCCAATCCGGCAGCGCAGGTCTCACGCCGCAAGCCGTCTCGACCGCATCGGGAAATTTCGCGGGATGCGCGGTTGCAAGCACCACCTTCGGGACGCCCGGATTGCCGGGATCTTTTTCGGCGACGGCAACGCCCACCGCTGAATGCGGATCGAGCAGATAATTGGCTTCCTTGCGAACCGAACGAATGGTTGCTGCGGTTTCGTCCTGATCGGCGCGGTCGGCCCTGAACCGCGAGCGGATTTCAGACAGCGGCTTGGCCTCGATGCTGAACTGCTGCGATTGCGAGAGCGAAGCCATCAAAGAGCGCACCGCCTGCGGATCGCGGCCATAAGCCTCAAACAGCAATCGCTCGAAATTCGACGAGATCTGGATGTCCATCGACGGCGACGTGGTCGCGACCACGTTGCGCACCTCATAAGTGCCGCTGGCAAGCGTGCGGGCAAGGATATCGTTGGCGTTCGTTGCAACAACCAGGCGATCGATCGGCAAGCCCATGCGGGACGCGGCATAGCCGGCAAACACATCGCCGAAATTTCCGGTGGGAACCACAAAGTCGATCGGACGATGCGGTCCACCAAGCGCAACCGCCGCCGTGAAGTAATAAACAATTTGCGCAGCGATCCGCGCCCAGTTGATCGAGTTCACGCCGGAAAGCCGCACGCGGTCACGAAATGCATGATGATTGAACAACGCTTTTACGATCGCCTGACAATCATCAAACGTTCCCTCAATGGCGAGCGCGTGGACATTGGCGTCAGCCGGCGTCGTCATCATCCGGCGTTGGACATCGGAAATCCGGCCGTTAGGGAACAGAACGACGACATCAACTTGCTCGCGGCCGCGGAAAGCCTCAACGGCAGCACCACCGGTATCGCCGGAGGTAGCCCCAATAATGGTCAGCCGCTCGCCGCGCTGCTTGAGAATATGATCGACAATGCGCGCCAGCAGCTGCATCGCCAGATCCTTGAACGCGAGGGTCGGACCGTGAAACAGCTCAAGCACGAACATATTCGGCCCGAGTTGAACAAGCGGCGTAACAGCGGGATGACGGAAGGTGCCGTAAGCCTCGCGCGCCATGCGGGCGAGATCGGCTTCGGCGATCATGCCCCCGACATAGGGCCGAAGAACCTCGACGGCGATTTCGGCATAGGGACGGCCACAAAGACCTGCGATCGCCTCCAGCGAAAGGCTCGGCCATACCTCCGGCACATAAAGGCCGCCGTCGCGCGCGAGACCCGCAAGGGTCACCTCGGTAAAGCCAAGCGCCGGAGCCTCGCCTCTGGTCGAGATGTAACGCACTGTTTCATCCTTGCGGCGGGCGGCCAATACCGCCCTGCCCTGTCAGTCATGGCCAATTACGGGAAATACCCGCCCCGCGATTCAGCAGCCCGCGGGGATTGGACGTTTTTAGCAGCGTTGGAACGCCTGCGCACAGGAATTCAGACCGCACGACGGCAATGCCGCGCGGGTTTAAGACGCACGGTAAATGCAGGGGCGAGGAGGCCCAGGCACCGCGCTAAGACATGCGATTGCGGTATCAATTTACCCTTCGCATCCACTCTCCGCGCGCAAAAGCCGCGAAGACGCCAATCAACACCGCCGCAAGGCCATACCAGGTTAGGGCATATTGCAGATGGCTGTTGGGCAGATTTGGCCGTAGGGCACCGACCTGGGGCAATCCGCCGGGAGGGGATGGCGCTTCCTGTTCCACATAGAAAGGTGCCACCGCCCCCCATTTTTTGACCGCAACGATTGCCGGGAGATCGCGCGCAAACCACAGATTCCGGGCGGGATCAGCTGGGGGGGTAAACCAGTTACCGACGTCCGGCCATCGCATGATGCCGATAATTTCAGTTGGGCCAGCCAACTCGCCTGCTGCGCGGCTTGTCCGGGCCTGGCGCCCTTCCGGCACGAAACCACGATTGACGACCACGGAACTGCCGTCAGGCAACCGCACGGGCGTCAGCACCCAATAGCCTGGTCCCGAGACATCGGCGCGCAGCGCAGAGCCATTGGTATAAACGAGCGCCTCTTCCTTATAGGCAAACGTGCCGCGAAAGCCGACGCGACGAAACTCGGCATCTGCGGCATCAAGGCTGTTCCAATTCTGGCGCGGCGGCAGGGCGGAGGCCGGCGCGGCGAGGCGCTGAGCAATCGTATCGATCAGGCCTTCTTTCCAACTCTTGCGTTCGAGCTGCCATGTGCCGAGCGCGATCAGAACGCCAAACGCGACCAACACGAGCACACTCAGCACAGCCACGCGAGACTTGCTTACCGGCACGTCATCGCTGCGCATCACGATTTGTCCTTGCGTACGAGCCTTCCCTCAGCGGCATTATGGTGATGCTGCAGGACAATGAGGAGACTCTTGATCAAGCGCAGCGCGGGCACCGTGACCAGGAAAATGATCGGCGTCCACAACGCCGCATGAACCCAGAACGGCGGCTGATAGGCGATTTCCACGAATAGAGCCAAACCAACAACAAGAAACCCCGCAAGAAGCATGACGAATACAGCGGGACCGTCGCCTGCATCTGCGAATGAGTAGTCGAGCCCACATCGCGTGCAGCGCGGAGCAACAGTGAGAAGTCCTGCAAACAATTTACCCTCGCCGCAGCGCGGACAACGGCACCGCAGTCCGGTTAGCCACGGCGATCGCTGAGGAAATTGCTGCTCGACCATTGCATGCTTCTCATCGCGTTCCAGAACCATAAACAAACAAGAGATCATAAACAAAAAGGGGCGGCCGAGCCGCCCCTTTGTCAGATCGTAAAGCGCTAGCCTTCAGTGGCCGGCGGCTGCGTGGCCACCGCCCCAGACATAGATGCAGATGAACAAAAACAGCCACACCACGTCAACGAAATGCCAATACCAGGCGGCAAATTCAAAGCCCAAATGCTGGGTCGATTTGAAGTGGCCGGACAGCGCGCGAAGCAGGCACACGATCAAGAAAACGGTGCCGACGATCACATGAAAACCATGGAAGCCGGTCGCCATGAAGAATGTCGCACCGTAGATGTGGCCCTTGAAGGCGAAATGCGCGTGCGAATATTCGAATGCCTGGACACAGGTGAAAGTGAGGCCAAGCACAACAGTGAGGATCAGACCCCATTTCACGCCATCACGATCGTTCTCCAAGAGCGCATGATGCGCCCAGGTCACTGTTGTGCCTGATGTGAGCAGGATCAGCGTATTGAGCAGCGGCAAATGCCAGGGATTGAACGTCTCGATGCCCTTGGGCGGCCACACCCCACCGACAAATTGGTCGCGCATGACCTGATGAACATCGGTCGGGAACAGCGCGACATCGAAATAGGCCCAGAACCAGGCAACGAAGAACATCACCTCAGAGGCGATAAACAAGATCATCCCATAGCGGTGGGAGATCTGCACCACCCGGGTGTGATCGCCGTGTTGCGCTTCGCGGATTACATCGCGCCACCAGGCGAGCATTGTGTAGAGCGTGCCGGCAACGCCCGCACCAAAAACAAGCGGCGCCCCGGCGAACATATGATGCATCCAGCCGATAGCGCCAACCGCCAACACAAAAGCCGATAGCGAACCGACCGCCGGCCACGGGCTCGGGTCGACCAGATGATAGTCGTGATGTTTCGCGTGCGCGTTGGCCATCGTCATCGTCTCCATTTGCCGGCGCGACTTAATCGCACCGCCTCGTGCTAAACTAAACTATCCTGGCGCTCCTACACGCGCATTGTCCGCCAGTGGTTTCTCGGGCTGGCGGACGGGATACATCGTGTAGGAAAGCGTGATGGTGTTAAGATCGTTCTGCTCGGAATCACCCGCAAGCGCCGGGTCAACGAAAAACACCACCGCCATCTCACGGCGCTCTCCGGGCTTCAAACGTTGCTCGGTGAAGCAGAAGCAATTGATCTTCGCGAAGTACGCGCCGACGGTCGGCGGCGAAACGTTGTAAGAGGCTTGTCCAACCGTTTCGCGGGCAGATTCGTTTGTGACTGTGTAGGCAACCGTCACCACTTCGCCCAGCTTCGCCTCCACGGCGTTTTGCTCGGGCTCAAACTTCCAGGGCAATGCGCCGGCGACATTGGCGTCAAAACGCACTTTGATTTTGCGATCGAGTGTTTGTTCCGGTGCCGCTGTCGCAACCTGCGTCGTGCCGCCAAAGCCGGTCGTGCGGCAAAACCAGTTGTAGAGTGGCACAGACGCGTAGGCCATCCCAACCATGCCGGCGACGAATGCCCCACAGGCGGCAGCGACGACAAGGTCGCGTCGCTTGGCGCGGGCAGACGTCTGAGGCATTCGGGCCTTCATTCAATCAGCTCACAATGGACGCTTGAGCACACCAGGCCCAAGCTTGACGATCGTCACGAGATAAAACAGCAGCACGATGACGCCGAGCGCCACACCAAGGGCGATCGAACGTGCACGCCGGCGCCGCTTTTGCTCGTCGGTCAAAGTGATCCCATGTTCGTCGGCAGGCTCGGTCATACATCATCCCAGTCCGATATGGAGCAAATTCACCCCAATCCCCTGCTCAACCAGCAGTACCGCGAACAGCAAGAACAGATAAAGAATTGAGAATGCGAAAAGTTGTTTCGCCGGCTGCTCGACCGAGGCGTCATCGGCTGCATTTCTGACACGCCGAGCCAACACGATCATTATTGCGCCTGTAACCGTCGCAACAACGCCGTAGATCATCCCAGCAAAGCCGAAAAACAGCGGTGCTACCCCAAGCGGCGCCAGGATCAGTGTGTAGATCATAATCTGACGCTGCGTCTCGACCCGTCCGGCCACGACCGGGAGCATCGGAATGCCTGCGCGCGCATAATCTCCGGTGCGATAGAGCGATAGCGCCCAGAAATGGGGGGGCGTCCAAAAAAAGATAATGAGGAACAGCAAGATTGATTCGAGGCTGATCCCGCCACTTGCGGCGGCCCAGCCGACCATGGGAGGGAAAGCGCCTGCAGCGCCGCCAATGACAATGTTCTGCGGCGTCGAGCGCTTCAGCCACATCGTGTAGATGACGACGTAAAAGAAGATCGTGAAGGCAAGCAGGCTGGCAGCAACCCAGTTTACCAACACCCCAAGGACGACGACCGAACCAACGGCAAGCGTCACCCCGAACCCAAGCGCTTCCTCCGGCATGACGCGGCCCGCAGGAATGGGACGGCGCGCGGTGCGCAGCATCAACGCATCGATATCGGCATCATACCACATGTTCAGGGCGCCGGAGGCACCGGCACCAACCGCAATGCATAGCAATGCGGTAAAGCCGATCACCGGATGCACATGAACCGGAGCAACCAGAAGGCCAACGAGTGCCGTAAAAACCACGAGCGACATCACGCGCGGCTTCATCAGCGCGAGATAGTCGCCGACACCTGCCATACTCGGCTCAAGGCGCACAGATCCGAGCCGGCCCGCGACCGGTTCTGACAGATCGGTGCCTTCAGTTACCAGGGACATCGATCACATGCTCGCAACATCGCAGCGCCTGATTTTCAAGCGCTGCATCTGTTCTCCCCTCACTTAATGAGAGGCAGGGTTTCGAATTGGTGGAACGGCGGCGGCGATGACAGCGTCCATTCAAGCGTGGTGGCGCCAGCGCCCCACGGATTATTGACCGCACGCTCCTTGCGGATAAAGGCCAATGCCATCGTCAGCAGGAAGATCAGCACACCAAATCCGGAAATGAACGACCCGATGGAAGAGACGTAGTTCCATCCGGCGAATGCATCGGGATAGTCGGCGATACGTCGCGGCATGCCGGCCAATCCGAGGAAGTGCTGCGGAAAGAACACCATGTTGACCCCGACGAAAGTCACCCAGAAATGCAGCTTTCCAAGCGTCTCGGAATACATGTAGCCAGTGATCTTCGGGAACCAGTAGTACCAGCCGGCGAAAATGGCGAACACCGCGCCAAGCGAGAGCACGTAGTGGAAATGCGCCACCACGTAATAGGTATCCTGCAGCACACGATCGACACCGGCATTGGCGAGCACGACGCCCGTGACACCGCCAACCGTGAACAGGAAGATGAACCCAACGGCCCAGACCATTGGCGTGCGGAATTCAATTGAACCGCCCCACATGGTGGCAATCCAGGAGAAGATCTTCACGCCGGTCGGCACCGCGATGACCATCGTGGCGGCAACGAAGTAAGCCTGCGCCGCGCTCGACATGCCGACGGTGTACATGTGATGCGCCCAGACGACGAACCCGACGCCGCCGATCGCAACCATGGCGTAGGCCATGCCGAGATAGCCGAACACCGGCTTGCGGCTGAAGGTCGCCACGATCTGGCTAACGATCCCAAAGCCCGGAAGAATCAGGATGTACACCTCGGGGTGACCGAAGAACCAGAACAGATGCTGGAACAGGACTGGGTCGCCGCCGCCATCAGCGGAAAAGAACGTGGTGCCGAAGTTGCGGTCGGTCAGAAGCATGGTGATCGCGCCTGCCAGCACGGGCAGCGACAACAGCAGCAGGAACACAGTCACCAGGATCGACCACACGAACAGCGGCATCTTGTGCAGCGTCATGCCGGGTGCGCGCATGTTGAAGATCGTCGTGATGAAGTTGATCGCACCAAGGATTGACGACGCACCGGCAATATGCAGCGAGAGAATCGCGAAATCGACCGCAGGTCCCGGATGTCCGGCACTGGAGGAAAGCGGCACATAGATCGTCCAGCCTGCACCGACGCCATGAGCGCCCGGCTCGCCTTCGACAAACATCGAGATCACCAGCAGCGCAATGGACGCCGGCAGCAACCAGAACGAAATGTTGTTCATGCGCGGGAACGCCATGTCGGGCGCTCCGATCATCAGCGGCACGAACCAGTTGCCGAACCCGCCGATCATCGCGGGCATGACCATGAAGAAGATCATGATCAGGCCGTGACCGGTGGTGAGCACGTTAAAGG
>DATAIA010000204.1:0-3532 GCA_036262895.1 Xanthobacteraceae bacterium | reverse complement strand
GCCGTTCTGAAGCCCTTGCGTCAGCCCGCCCCAGAACCGGTAGAGGCGTTGATTGGCCATCTCCAGAATGCCGCCGATATAGCTGGGCTTCGTGCGGTCGAGATAGAAGTCGGTTTCCGCCGTGTTGCGATAGGTGCCTTGGCCATCGCGCTCCAGCATGCCGAGCGCCACCAACGTATCGAGGAAGTCGCGGGCGCTGCGTGGATGCAGCTTGAGGCGGCTCTGCAGCTCCGCCGCGTTTGCGGGTTTCTTGGCGAGCTCGGTGAAGACGCCAAGCTCGACTGCGCTCAAGAGCGCCTTGGAACCCCAGAAGCCGAAACCGAGTTGCAGGATGTGTTCATGCGAGGGCATGGAGTGAGCCATGGGCATGGGTCCTCCCTGTGTGAGGACCCGATTCGGCGCAGGGGCAGCGCGGAGCGCAAGGGCGCAAACGGACGCGCGGCGTCCTACGAATTAGGCGCACACGAGACGTGCGGCAAAAAAATCGAAGAAAAAGCAAAGGGGTCAACCGGTGACTATGCGACGCGAAACTCCGCATTGCAGCGCCCCTAGCGTGCCACCGGTGACAACTGCCGTGACCTCCGCCACAAAATCGAAAGTGTCGGCCGGCAGGCCAAAGAACGCCTCCGGCTCAATTCCGGCAGCTTTCGAAAGGTTGAGGGCGACCCAAGTGGTCAACAACGCCATTGTGGCGTGGGTCAAAAAATCAACAACCGCGTTTAGCCAACCAATCTCAGTCAATCTCCACATGGACTGGACTACGAATAGTGTTGCCACGGCAGCGGGTGGGATCGCCCAAGGTAGCCAACGCAAGATCATTACTGTTCCACCGCGCGCACCGATGGCCGCAATGGCCAGTGCAGGCAGGAAACTCAGGGAGAAAGAACCGCCGAAGGTAAAGACACGCGCAAGCAGCCGCTCATGCCATTCCAACGGGTTACCCTGACCCCGCCGATCCAACAGATACATTTGAACTCCCGCTGCAAAAACCAGCGGCAAGATAAACATCGGTATAGCTAGGACACCGATAAGGGTAGCCTTCTGGGCAGTCGTCATGACCAAGCCTATCGTTAGAACCGTACCGCGATAGGTGCCCAGCCGGTAAGTACTGGCGCCTACAATGCCCGTCACCACGCAAACAATCACGATAATGACGCCCAATCCAATCTGGCTGTTTGTGAATCGCCAGTTGCTTGGCTCGATGCCTGGTATCGTGAGTTCTCTTACCAACACCTCTCGTGCATCAAACTCATCCGATTCGACATTGAGAACCGCACATGCGATCAGACGTGACAGACGCTTAAAGATCTTCTCCCATTGACCATGCGGCAAGTCTGCTATTTGTTTTCCGTTTCCGACGGGAGGCCCCCCGGCCAGTTGAGCCAGATTGTCCAGAACATACTGATAGCTCCCAAAAAATCGGATGTAGGCCCGCTGTGCCGAGAGGCGCGGCGAGCCCTTGAGACGCGCAATGCAATCAATCAGCACTGCGTAAAATTCGCTATCCGGTACGTTATTATGTGAAGTGCGAACGCCCACGACAATCTCGTTCGCCAGGCGCCGTGCCTTAAGCGGGATGCTTGCGAAGTCTTGCAGCCTTACGCGCAGAGCCGAATCGAGACGCTGAAAGGGACCGAGGAATGGCAGGATGGTTGTGACTGCCATGGCAGCCCAGGCGGGGCTGCCGATCTTCTGATCTTTTATGGCGCCGATCAGGCCTATGAGAATGTCTTGTGAGAATGGAAAGCTGCCAAGGATGATGAGAGCTCCGTATCCCAAAGCGTAACAGCCGGCATAAGTGAGTGCGGCAAGCTGATAGCGAAAGCGCGTGGTAAAAGCCCGCGCCGGAATCGGAGGATCAATCTCCTCCTCGTCCCGTTGCCGCTCGTTGAAGCGCGCGAGGCTGAACATCAACACGGTTGTAAGGCCGATCCAGAAACTCGGATCCGCGACAATCTCGCCAAGGATCGTGATTAGCCGCACAAGTTGATCCGATGCGTCCATGACAACCCATTCTCGCTGCGCCTACCCCGGACAGCAGAACCAGCAGAGTTGGCCACCGACGCCGACCGTCACACTGCACGGAGCCTGCCCGGCTGGGCAGCGCGGGTGGCCACATGCTTGCGTCATTCTGATCGAACTCGGATTCCAGATTGAAAGCGCTGCGGCTGGCGCTGGACACGCATCGGAACGAGAGAGATTGCGATCATCCTGCGTGCAGAGCTGCGCTGCGCTAAGGAAGTGCAAACTTAGCCTTGTCAGATATGAATCAGAGGCATGTGCAGAATCAGAACACCAGAGGGTAAATGCCAGAGTGATGGCGCCCACGAGTCCGGCTGATGCCTTCGGGCGCGTTCTTTTCTGGAGTCCTGCACTGCTGATCATGAGAAATCAGCCTGCTTTCTTTGGAAATCTCTCCCTGACGCTTTTCGCCCCAGGTGGGCCCATCAAAGTGAGGCCTGATTTGGATCTTCCCCCATACATCCAGTGGCTGCAACAGATTCGTAATTCTCTACCCCATTTAACCCCAAATGAGTTGGCGCGGCAGCTTTCCGTGTATAAGAGTTTCAATACCTGTTCATTGTGGCTGGAGAGGGGTGTGGCGCAAGCTTGTCCCCGATTCTGCGCTTAGATATCTCACCTCACCTCCCCGGCGCGATGCGGCGGTAGGCGAGCGCCTCGGCGATGTGGATGCGCTTAACCGCCGGTGCCGCTTCGAGATCGGCCAGCGTGCGTGCGTCACGCAGCACCCGGTGATAGCCGCGCGCGGAGAGCTTCATCCGCTCGGTCGCTTCGGTCAGCAGCTTGCGCCCATCGGCGTCGGGCGTCGCCACCTCTTCCAGAAGCGCGCCGTCCGCCTCGGCATTGGTGGCGATGCGGCGATCCTCGGGTAGCGCCTCGTAGCGCCGGAGCTGGATCGCGCGCGCCGCCTGCACACGAGCGGCGACATCGGCCGAGCCTTCGCGCGGCGCGGGCAGCGAAAGATCCGCGGCGGAGACGGCCGGCACCTCGACATGCAGATCGATGCGGTCGAACAGCGGCCCTGAGATCTTGGCCTGGTAATCGAGCGCGCAGCGCGGCGCGCGGTTGCAGGCGAGCGCCGGATCGTCGAGATGGCCGCAGCGGCACGGGTTCATCGCCGCGACCATCTGAAAACGCGCCGGATAGCTGACATGCGCGTTGGCGCGGGCAATGGCGATGCGTCCGGTCTCGACGGGCTGCCGCAAGGCTTCCAAGGTCGCGCGCTGGAACTCGGGCAGCTCATCGAGGAACAGCACGCCTTTATGCGCGAGGCTGATCTCGCCCGGCTTGGCGCGCATGCCGCCGCCAACCAATGCCGGCAGCGAGGCCGAGTGATGCGGCTCGCGGAACGGGCGCTCGCGCAACAGCTTGCCGTCGGGCAAGCCGCCAGCGATTGAATGGATCATGCTCACTTCGAGCGCCTCGGCCGGCTCGAGCGGCGGCAGGATGCCCGGCAGCCGCGCCGCCAGCATCGACTTGCCGCTGCCGGGGGGACCGATCATCAAGAGGT
>DATAIA010000203.1:0-1999 GCA_036262895.1 Xanthobacteraceae bacterium | reverse complement strand
TGTCAGGCATACCGATCCGTTTCTTTGCGAAAATCGAAGACTGGCGACGATGGGAACTGAACTCATTCAACCTGTTGCATGGCGACGAGTTTCATGCACGCGCTTCAGGCGCGAATGCGATCTGCGCCGACAAATTGCCAGGACGAAGCCTGTCGGACTATTTGAAGGCGGGCACGCTCACACGGGAAATGATGGAAGCAGCCGGGTGTGAACTACGACGGGCCCACCAGTTGTGGAGCCATGAGTTCGGCGGGCCGTGGTCACACGGTGACGCAGGCACCAACAATGTGCTCTATGACGAAAAGAGCGGCCGGGCGCGCTTGATTGATTTCGAAATTGTTCACGAAAAATCATTGGCCGCAAAATCGCGGCATGCGGACGATCTGCTTGTTTTTCTGTTGGATTTGCTGGCTTTAGCGCCCAACCGGCAATGGCTCAATCTGGTGTTGGCATTCCTCAACGCCTACGATGATGCGCCGGTGATCGCGCACTTGAAGAATCAACTCGCAGTGCCAACGGGAATAGCGTGGATTTGGTGGGGCGTTCGAACCAGCTTCGCAAATCCGGCGAAAGTAAAACGCCGTCTTCGAAAGATCGCCGGCGTCGTCGCTGATTTGGAATATTATCGCGCGTTCGCGACGGCGCGCGCGCGGAAGACCCGGCGGCCTTCAATCACCTGCCACACAATCAGTCCTGGAATTCCGAGAATTAATTCGCGCACCCGCGCGATCAAGGAAAGTGCGAACGCAGCATCACCGGGAATGCCGAGCAAATTACCAACAATGACGTACCCCCCTTCCTGAACTCCAAGCGCACCGGGGACAGGAAACATCGCCGAGCGAATTGTCAGGACCATGCTTTGCAGGATCACCGCATTCACCATTGTGGCGTGCAATCCCAGAGCGTGAAGAGCTATCCAGATTTCGCCGGAGCCGAGCAATAGTGATGTTCCCGTCCAGGCGCAGCATCCAACCACCCCTGATCGCCGCGCGTACTGTCTTCGAATTGCTTCATCGAGTGTGTGGCCGCTGTGCACAAGTGAATGCCAGTCGTCGGCATTCGCCAGTCGCGAAATCATTTTGCCGATGAAGCGAAACATCCCGAGGCGCTGAACAAAATAGAAACCGAGGATCGCGAGAACTCCGATCACTGCTCCGATTAGCGTGGGGCGGACAAAGTTTTGGTGTCCCGTTGCGGTAACAATCAACGTCAGACCCAAAAGAGTAAAACCAATCTGCACGAAGACCCCCAGAGTAATGTCCACCAGAACGCTGGCTGCAGCCGTCGGAATCGGAACCCCGTCCAACGCCGCGAGGCGCGCCCGAACGACGTCACCACCCACACTGGCGGATGGCACAAGCGTGCTGACGGATTCGCCGATCCAGCGCATCCACAATAGTTCCCATAGCGCAAGACGTTCCGATCTTGGAAAAAGCGACCACCACGCAAGCGCGTCCAGCAAAACCGGAATTGCAAGGTGATAGAGTACGACCGCGGCAATCCACCACTGCGCAGAGGCGAACGCCGCAATAACCTGTGGCGCTCCCTGGTGGATAAGGAGGAACGTGAACAGCGCAGCGCCCCCGGCGACAAGCAGGTAAAACACGATCCGAATTCTTTTTCCACCTTTCATACGAAACACTTCGGCTCACGACTGGACGCCGGTTCGGCGACGAGTGTTCCGATTGTAGGGCAACCGCCGTGGTTGCCAACTTAATACCCAGCAGGCGAAGGGTCTACTCGCCTGATCCAACACCGCAATTCTGCACAGGCCGAGCTGAGGTCGTCAACATAACGGTCCTTCGCTGCACCGATTTTCCGAGGATCATACACAACATCAGCCAAATCATTCCGAAAAGTATTGCCGCCAGTACATCGGTCAGGAAATGCGCGCCAAGCGCGATCCGACTAAACCCCACCAGCAGAACCAGCGACGCAGCAGCGAATACACAAGCAAACCGCAAACGACGGCCGTTGAGTAGCGGCAGCAGAAAAAGAA
>DATAIA010000202.1:0-7619 GCA_036262895.1 Xanthobacteraceae bacterium | reverse complement strand
GCTGCGAACCTACGTGTTCTCGCACACCACCAACCGTATCGACGTTGAACTCGGCGCTCGGCTCTTCCGCCACCTGTTGGCGTTGCCGATCGCGTATTTTCAGGCGCGGCGCGCCGGTGACTCGGTGGCGCGTGTTCGTGAGCTTGAAAATATCCGCAATTTTCTCACGAGTTCCGCACTCACGCTCGTTATCGATTTGTTCTTCACCTTCGTCTTCCTCGGGGTGATGTTCTATTACTCGCCGTTGTTGACCTGGATCGTTGTCGGTTCATTCCCCTTTTATATTGTCATTTCGGCAGGTGTGACGCCGATATTCCGGCAACGGCTGGAAGAGAAATTCAATCGCGGCGCCGAAAACCAGGCGTTCCTGGTCGAGAGCGTGTCCGCGATCGAAACGCTAAAGGCCATGGCAATCGAGCCGCAAATGCAGCGGCGATGGGAAGAACAGATTGCCGGCTACGTGCAATCGGCTTTCAACGTGCTGTCTCTCGGCAACTGGGCCAGCCAGTCGGTGCAACTTATCAGCAAGCTGGTGACCGCTCTGACTTTATATTTTGGCGCCTATCTTGTGATGGACGGCAGCCTCAGTGTCGGCGGTCTGATCGCTTTTAACATGATGGCAGGACGTGTTGCTCAACCGGTGCTGCGTCTTGCGCAGCTCTGGCAGGACTTTCACCAAGCACGTATTTCCATTGCGCGCCTCGGCGACATCCTCAACACCACACCGGAGCCGACCTACAATCCAACGCGCGCGGCTCTTCCTGCCATTCGCGGCGACGTGACTTTTGAACATGTTACGTTTCGCTATCGGCTCGATGGCCCGGAAATTTTGCACGATGTAAATCTGCATATTCCGGCAGGTCAGATGGTGGGGATTGTGGGGCCGTCAGGTTCCGGAAAATCGACGCTCACCAAACTCGTACAGCGGCTCTACGTGCCCGAGAGCGGTCGCGTTATGGTCGACGGCACGGATCTCGCGATGGTCGACGTTGCTTGGCTGCGGCGGCAGGTGGGGGCCGTATTGCAGGAAAACGTCCTGTTTAACCGCTCGATCCGCGACAACATCTCGCTCGTCGATCCGGCCATGTCGATGGATCAGGTCATTGCAGCGTCCCAATTGGCGGGAGCCCATGATTTCATTATCGAACTTCCCAATGGCTACGACACGATCGTGGGTGAGCGCGGCGGCAGCCTCTCCGGCGGACAGCGCCAGCGCATTGCCATTGCTCGCGCCCTGGTCACAAATCCGCGCATTTTGATTTTCGACGAAGCAACGAGCGCGCTCGATTATGAAAGCGAGCGCATCGTGCAAGATAACATGCGCAAGATTGCCGAGGGCAGAACCGTTCTTATCATCGCGCATCGGCTTTCTACGGTGCGCCGCGCGGATCGCATTATCACCATTGAGCGCGGCCGCATCGTCGAAGACGGTACGCATGACGATTTGATCCGCGCAACCGGCCGCTATGCCACACTGCATCGGATTCAGGCAGGCATCCATGAAGTTTCGTGACGTGCATCTGGCCCGTTGAATGGAATGAATCATGTCGCTTAACGTTGCGAAAATCGTCCCGCTCCGCCGCACCGGTCTCGCGCGCCGTGATGAGCTCGAGTTCCTGCCGGCTGCGCTAGAGGTTTTGGAGACGCCGCCGTCACCGGTCGGGCGCGCGATCGGGGCCACCATTCTGTTGTTTGCTTTGCTTGCTGCGGTGTGGGCGACATTCAGTAATGTCGACATCATCGCGACTGCATCGGGCAAGATCGTGCCGACCGGGCGCACCAAAGTCATTCAGCCCTTCGAGACCGGCGTCGTGCGGGCGATCCGGGTGCAAGACGGCCAAGTCGTGAAAACCGGCGACGTGCTTCTTGAACTTGATTCCACGATCAGCACCGCCGAGCGAGACCGGCTTGCCAAGGAACTGGTGGCGATGCAGCTTGATGTGGCGCGGTTGCGGGCCGTGCTTGCTGGCGCGACCGATCCGAATACAAAATTTATACCGCCGCCAAAGGCAACCACGGCACAGATCGAAACGCAGCGCGTATTCTTCCAAAATCAGTTGGATGAGTTCCGCGCCAAGATTGGCAGCATCGATCGGCAGATCGCCCAGAATGAGGCAAATCGCGCGGCTGTTTCCGCGGCCGTTGATAAACTCAAGCGCACGCTTCCGCTGCTGCAACAGCGGCTCGATGCACGTAAGTATCTTTCCGATAATGGCTATGGTTCCAGGCTTACCTATCTCGAAATCCAGCAGGATTACGTGGAACACGAGGAAGAACTCCGCGTGCAGGAGGCAAGGCTTGCTCAGGCCATTTCCGGTACCGATGCGCTTCAAGAACAGCGTCGCCAAACCGAGGCTGAGTTTCGCCGCACCAATCTTGCCGAACTCACACAGGCCGAGCAGAAGGCGTCGAGCCTGTTGGAAAACCTCGTCCAAGCAGAACAACGCACGCAACTTCAAACACTGACCGCTCCGGTTGACGGCACTATCCAGCAGCTTGCCATTCACACGGTCGGCGGTGTGGTCACGCCCGCGCAGCAGTTGATGGCGGTTGTCCCGACAGACTCACACCTCGAAGTCGAGTCGATGATTTCCAATCGTGACATCGGTTTTGTTCGCGTCGGGCAGGAAGCCGAAGTGAAGATCGATACCTTTAACTTCACGCGCTACGGCCTGATTCGCGGAACGGTGACCAGCGTCTCGCAAGACGCCATCGTGCGCGAAAAGCCAGCCGGGCAGGCAGCATCCGGAGCACTCGCCAATTCAAGTGAGCCGCAGGGGCAGGAATTGCAATACGCAGCGCGCGTGGTGCTCGATACTACGCAAATGCAAATCGACGATCGCGTGGTTACCTTGAGCCCCGGTATGGCTGTGACGGTCGAGATCAAAACCGGCTCGCGCCGGCTGATCGAATACATTTTCTCTCCCTTGCTGCGCTACAAACAGGAGAGTTTGCGGGAGAGGTGAGGGACATCCATTTTCGTCATGCCCGGCTTATGCCGGGCATCCACGTTTTTGATTGTGCAGCACTTCCTTACGTGGAAGGCCGGGACAAGCCCGGCCATGACCAGCACAAGGCCGTCAGAATTATTTTCGGCTTATGAAATTAATCCGTCGCTCTCTCCGCCACCAGCCGCATCAAATCAGCCGAAGCCTGATCGAATACACTTCTCCAATCGCCCCAGGTGCGTTGGCGAAACAGGCGCATCGGCGAATACCAAGGGCTGTCCGCTCGATCGAGCAGCCACTGCCAGTGCGGCACAAAATTCAAAAGCACCCACACCGGCTTGCCGATCGCACCGGTCAGATGCGCCACGGCGGTATCCGTCATGATCACGAGATCAAGCTGCGCGATGGCTGCCGCCGTATCGGCGAAATCATTAAGCAGGGGCGCAAGATCGATGACCGGCGCAGCGGAACCATATTTCTGCAGCTCGGCTTCCGGCGCGCCCTTTTGTAAGCTGTAGAGCTGCACGCCCGGCAGCGCGAATGATTGCAGGAACATCGCAAGCGACACGGCGCGATCGTGGTTACCTTCGAATGTGGTACTTCCGGACCAGACGATGCCGACCCGCAGCTTGCCATTTCCCCGCTCCATCGCAGCAGCAAACTTCGCCATGCGATGCGTTTCAGGCTGGATATAGGCGTTGTTTGAAACGGCGTTCAGGCTTTTCGTGAAAAGCCCGGGCAGGCTGCATTGATAAAAATGATAGTCCGCATCGGGCAGCGGATCCGCCTTGGGAACCAGGCGATCAACCACATTCATCGATGCAATCAGCGGGATCAGTTCCGGACGGCATTCCATGATGAGTTCGCCGCCGAGCGCTTTCACCTGGGGTAAATATCGCGCAATCCAGATGGCATCGCCAAAACCTTGCTCGCTGACGAGCAGCAAGCGCTTGCCGTCATAGCGCGAGCCATCCCATTTTTGTCCCGGCTCTTCGCGTTTTGGAAGTAGCCCGGTAAACAGCCTCGATTCGTATTCCGGCCAACCATGCTCGTAATCGCCGAAGTGAAGATAGCCGCGCGCGCGATCCCATCGCGGCTTCGGATTGTTTGGATTAAGTTCGATAGCGCGATCAAACGCGCTGATGGCTTCAACGTGCCGATTGGCTGCTGTGAGCGCAATGCCGAGATTATGATGCGAACCCGCATCGTTGGGGTTGAGCGCAAGAGAGCGATGATGGCACTCAATGGCTGATTCTATATGTTTTAGATCTTTGAGTGCGTTGCCGAGATTTGACCAAATAGACGGCTGCTGGGAATCAATTGCCAGTGCCTGACGGTAGCATTGAACTGCTTCTCCGAACCGCTTTGCCACTCTGAAGTTTACGCCCCGTACATTCCATGCTTGCGCGTCATTGGGCCGTTCGCTGGTTAATCGGCTTAGCAGGTCTTCAGCCTCTTGAAATTGTTTGCGCGTGTGAAGTGCAACCGCTTTTTGAAAAAGAGCTTGATAGGATTCAGGAGGTGCCTTTTTGACGAACGCCAGTTCTTTAGGTTCATCGACTACGTCTGTCATGTCATCGTTCCTCGGACGACCACCGTGGGGATGGGCGATCGCATTAGGTTTCCTCATGTTTCGAGAAAATCCCAGGTCAGCCCATCCGCTCATTCCCGCGCAAGCGGGAATCCAGACCATTTTTCTGGATCCCCGCTCGCGGCACTTACGCGCCTTGGCGGGGATGAGCGGAGAAGAAGTAGTCAAGGATGGGATTGGCAACGCAATCAGTTCGTCTTCTCAGGCTTCGCGGCTTGCGCAACCTGTTCCTTGACGAGACCTGCTTTTTCCAATGCGGCGGTGAGTTGCCGGCACCGGTTGAGCAGTTCAACGGCGCCGTTTGCGGTCAGCACCAGGCGGCACGCTGGCACGCTCTTTCCAATCGGCTGGCCTTTGCCGTCATCCGGCCGCTCGATCCGCGCCACAGTAAAGTCGATCCGCAACGTATTGCCGTCGAAAATCCAGCGCCCGATCGAGTCCGCGAAAGTCTCGGAGAGATTGGGGTTGTCCTGATATTGCAGCTTGGGTGGGGCGGGTTGTTTGTCTGTCATTGATTACTCTCCTTGGCGCATAGAAACGCGGCGACAGCCGCTGGAATGGAAATACGTTTTGCGATGACGATGCAGGGGATTGCCGATCTGCATCAAGAGGATGTGTGGGATTGGATAGTCCGGCGATAGGGTGGAAAAATCAAGAGGCTACAATCATGGCTTGCTCCCTAAATAGATGAATTCTCATTGTCTCAATAATCAAACCCATTCCGTGCGATTAGCGACCCGGCAAGCAAAGTCGGCAGGAATTTTCCGCCATCCACCTTAAAACGTGGAACAATCCGAGGGGGCATGGAATATTTCGCTGTAGCTGGTGGGGACATCCTTGTCTGCTCTGAAAACGGCCATTTTCCGCGCAGGTCTGGAGGCGCTGTATTTCAGCGGCGGCCATCTTTGGCTTAGGCCATTTCTCGGCGGCATCGGATGTATCCTTACGCTTCATCACGTGCGTCCTCGACGTCTTGATGCATTTCAGCCGAATCGTCCGCTCGAAGTCACGCCACGCTTCCTCGAAAATACGATCAGGAAATTGCGCGATGCCGACGTTGATTTCGTCGGCGTTGATGAAATGCACCGGCGCCTAACACAACGCGATTTCCGCAAGCGATTTGTTTGTTTGACTTTCGACGATGGCTATCGCGATACGAAGGAATACGCCTATCCCGTCCTAAAAAAATATGGTGTGCCCTTATCGATTTATATCCCGACGAGCTTCCCAGACCGGATCGGTGAACTGTGGTGGCTTGTGCTCGAAGCCGTGCTTGTCATGAATGATCGGATTGGCTTGGTTATTGACGGTGAAGATCGGCGCTTCGATTGCCACACCGTCAGCGAGAAGCAGCATATCTATCACCAGATTTATTGGTGGCTGCGCGGCCAAACCGAATCGGAATTACGCTCGATCATCCGTGAACTTGCTGCGCGCTATCAAATCGATATCGCCTCATTCTGCGAAAACCTATGCATGAACTGGCGCGAACTCACCGAGCTTGCTCAGGATCCGCTGGTCACAATCGGCGCGCATACGGTCAATCACGTGCGGCTTGCCAAGGTCCCCGAAAGCGAGGCGCGGGCGGAAATGGAGATGAGCGCTTCCGTGCTTGCAGCCGCGCTGGGTAAACGTCCCGAGCATTTGTCGTATCCAATCGGCGATCCTACATCTGCGGGCCCGCGCGAATTCGCCATCGCACGTGAGCTTGGCTTTAAAACGGCCGTAACGTCCCGCCCCGGAATGCTATTTCCACAGCACCGCCAGAACCTGACCGCCTTGCCGCGGATTAGTCTTAGCGGCGAATATCAACAGCCTCGGTATGTCCAAGTGCTCGCCTCGGGCGCCGCTACCACACTCTGGAACGGTTTCCGCCGCATCCACGCGGCGTGACATTTCGATCTGATAAATTCGGGCGGGTCGGAGTGACAGGTTTCCTCGAGGTGTGGACTTGCTCTTTCGTTAGCTCTCCACATCCGGCCGGGACATCCAGCTGATCAGCGGCATGGCGGGGAGGGCCCATCCAATTCCTGCAACGACATAATAGAGTGCCGCGACATAGCTGTTTCCGGAAATCACCGGTGATTGCGCCAAGGCCATGGCCAGTAAGGTCCATATGGTCACGAGCGCAAGCAATCCGAACGTGCCGATGAATTTGCGGGTGCGCATGCGCATGGGTCATAAGTTCCATCAATGCGACAAATGGGAAACCCACATCGATTGCCCTGTTGTCGGCCGGACTATATGGTCCGCGCGGTTTAGCGCAAGCATTCGTGAGTCAGATTTTGACAGCCATTTCCGAAAAATCACCACAGGCCTTGGAGCCAAAGTCCGTCGAGCTGAAAACCGCCCATGCCGCGATCCGCGTTTGGTTGCTTACGGTTGTCGGACTCATTTTCGCCATGGTGCTTGTTGGTGGAGCGACCAGGCTTACCGAATCTGGCCTTTCGATCGTCGAGTGGAAGCCCATCACAGGTGTTGTGCCTCCTTTATCCGATGCCGCTTGGCAAGCCGAGTTCGAAAAGTATCAAGCCATTCCGCAATATCAGCAGATCACCAAAGGGATGAGCCTTGCAGAATTCAAGACGATCTTCTGGTGGGAGTGGGCCCATCGGCTGCTCGGCCGGTTGATCGGGGCCGCCTTCCTGCTGCCATTCCTTTTTTTCCTCTGGCGGGGATGGGTTCGACCGGAGTTGCGCGGCCGGCTCTGGACCATCTTCGCATTGGGCGCACTCCAAGGCGGTGTTGGCTGGTGGATGGTGGCCTCAGGGTTGGCCGAGCGTATCGAAGTTTCCCAATACCGGCTGGCAACCCACTTATTGCTCGCGTGCCTGATCTTTGTCGCGACGTTATGGACAGCACAGCGGCTTGTGCCCCGGCCAGTTGAACCTTCAACGGGGCGGCTGCGCTTTACCGCGGTTGGTTTGGTCGTATTGATTTTAGTGCAACTTTATCTGGGCGCTCTGGTTGCGGGGCTACGCGCGGGTCTCATCTACAACACCTGGCCGCTCATTGATGGTGCGTTTATTCCCGCTGTTGCACAGTTGTTTCCAAACAGTCCCTGGTGGCGCAAAGTGTTT
>DATAIA010000201.1:0-2018 GCA_036262895.1 Xanthobacteraceae bacterium | reverse complement strand
TCGGATTCGACCAAGCGCATCCGCAAGCGGAGATCGAGCAATGCGCGAGCTGCCATTCGCGGCGTGAACCGATTGGCGATGCGAGCCCTATTCCTGGAACGCCATTTGCAGATTCCTATCGACTTGCCTTGCTGCAAGGCGATCTCTATCACCCGGACGGGCAGATTAAGGAAGAGGACTACGAATACGGCTCATTCCTCCAATCGAAGATGTATGCGCACGGTGTGCGCTGCTCAAACTGTCATGAGCCTCATTCGGCAACTCTTCGTGCTGCGGGCAATGCACTCTGCACTCAATGCCATAGCCCCGCCGGCAATCCGCAATTTCCATCCCTGAGAAAAGCGGATTACGACACAGCTCAACACCACTTCCACCGACCGGGGACCGCGGGCGCCGAGTGCAAGAATTGTCATATGATCGAGCGCGTCTATATGGGAATCGACGCGCGGCGTGATCACAGTTTTCGCGTGCCACGTCCCGATCTCAGCGTGTTGCTCGGCACTCCGAATGCCTGCAATGATTGTCACAAGGACAAATCTGCCGAATGGGCCGCCGCCGAAGTCTCCAGACGATTTCCGGACAGCACGCATCGACAACCGACATTTGCGACTGCCTTTGCAGCAGCCTGGAACGACGTAGATCAGAAAGGCACGGCGGAAGAGCTGCTGAAGATAGTCTTCGATCACCGCAACGCGGGCATCGTGCGAGCTACAGCGCTGGCGATGCTCGAACGTTTCGCATCTCCCGATCTTGCCGAGCGATCCTCATCCGTGTTGCGTGATGCCGATCCCCTCGTCCGCTCCGCCGCATTGCCGCTGCAACAAAGCGCCCCACCGCTGTTACGGATCGAGCGACTCCTGCCGCTGTTGCAGGATCCGATGAGATCGGTCCGGATCGAGGCCGCCCGCTCACTTCTGGATGTGCCGACGTCCTATTTCAGTGAGGCTGACAAGTCGACCGTTCAGTCGGCAATGCGTGAATATCAGGAATCCCTGCTTGCCAAAGCCGACTTCCCCGAAACGCAATTCGCGATAGCCGGTACTGCCCTGGTTCAACGAAACTTTCCAGGCGCCGAGCAGGCGTTCGCGGAAGCGGTGCGGATGGACCCGCAACTCGTGCATGGCTGGGTGATGCTGGCGCGTATCCGAGCCGCCGAAGGCAGGCCGAACGCTGCTGAAGATGCCTTGAACGCGGCCCTGGCGGCCAATCCGGGTAATAAAGAGCTCAGCACGCTATTGGATGTTTTACGAAGAACCCAATCGATGCCATGACCTCGACGAATGGCGTGAGCGATCACCTCGGAGGCGCAAGGGTCAAGCACTTAGAATGTAAAAATCGCGCGAGCAAACGGGCCATACATAACCACATCCCATTTGAAATTATCGTGGTCGTAATCCCACGACAGGGCGATAACCCGTCGCCCAGTCGCGTCAATCCCGAAGCTGGCATTTAGATCAAGACCGAGACGGGTGTAGCGCACACCCGGCAGACGTTCGATCCAGGGCTTGCGGGGATTTCCCGCACCAGCCGCGTCCAAATTCTACTCTGCCACGCGATAGGATGCGCCGGCGCCAATCACTGTCGTATCGGCATCTACATCGACTCCAAACGGTCCTTGCTGCGAGTGATCTCCGAGGCGGTCGTAAAGCGGCGCGAGGAAGAACGCGAGCTTGTCCTTCCGCGCTTCGGACAGCAGCATTCCACCGAAGGTGAGGTGCTGAAGGATGTCGCTGAAACTTACATCGAAATAGGTACTGACATTCCGGACACCGACATCGCCGTTAATTCCCGCGGCCCAGAAATACGGCGCGATGCTGAAGCGCCATCCGTCTAAGTCCGGCTCCTGCGCCAGCACCGAGCCGGTAGAGGCGCATCAAGCAAGCACAGCAACGCCAAGGCCGCGCCTCGCGCCCCGACAAAGTTGATTGATAGACTCCGATGGCATGATCCACCGATTGTGTGCCAGTCGCTCCAGCTCTACTGCACGCTGGTCAATTGCATCGGCTCGAGCTTAAAGG
>DATAIA010000200.1:0-2351 GCA_036262895.1 Xanthobacteraceae bacterium | reverse complement strand
GAATAACAAACTGCCGGTCGCCGTTGGGCAATTGCCTGTAAAAATCAATGAGGTCGTCAATGGTTGCGATCCCATCATACTCGCCACGCACGACAAGGACCGGCGCTAGGATTTTTTTCGGATCGACAACCGGCAAGTTGGCGGTCATATCGAGGTATGTGCCGGTGGGCGCCTGATTGCCGTGCACCAATTCCGCATCGGCCAGCGCATCGGCAACTGCAAGTTCGGAAGTCCCCGCCTTGTCCCGTGTGAAGATACTGCTGATCATGGCGCGATCACGCAGGCGCATATTGTGCGTTCGATAATAATCCAGCGCCTCGGCACGCTTGGTAAGCGTTGGCGAGCCTTCGCCTTTATAGGTATGTGCAGCAAGCACCAGGCGCTCGACACGCTCGGGCTTTTGTGCGGCAAACCCGCCCACGCGCAACGCGCCTGAAGATTCGCCGAACATGTGCATCTTTTGCTGCCCGGTTTCGTGCAGCACAACCTCAGCCCCAGCCTTGAGATCTTCAACCCCGCTGGCAATGTTGGAATTGCCTGATGTGCGCGAGGATCGGCCGTAGTTCTCGTGATCCATCGTCCATACATCGAAACCGTAACGCGCGAATACGTCCATCATGGAGTATTCGCCGTGGCCCGGAACTTTCAGATCGAAGGTTGGCAGCGATGAAATTGAGGAACCATGCACAAGGAAAAGAATAGGCAGCGGCACTTCGCCGGGTTTCGGCGCACCGATCCGTTTCCGATACATCTGAAGGGAGACGTCACCCTTTTTGGCCGTGTACTCGGCGCTCCATAATTCTGCTTTACCCGCTTGCTCGGCAGCGGACGCGGGCAAAAGTTGCGACACAAGTCCCGCCCCAATTCCCAATCCCGCGCTTTTGATAAGTGTCCGTCGGGGGACCGAGATTTTATTTTGATCTAGATCTTCTTTCGGATTCATCACGTTCTTCCCTACGTTCACCGGCTTCCCGAACATCGGCTGATATCGGTCCCTACGAGGCGCATCGCGACCTCAATGTGAGGGCCATAGATCCACGCATTCTTGGAACTACGAAAATGAGGCGATTCCCGAAATTGAAGCCGTCAATTTTTCGGGATCCCTTCGGCGCCCACGATTTCATGCAGCGGCGCCTCAAGTTCGTAACTAAACCCGTCCGCATCGTAAGACACCCGCCCCCGCCCGGCAACATCGCGGGGCGCGATACGGCGAACCAGAAGCTCACCAAAGCCGCGCCGGGCCGGCGGAAGAACGGGAGGCCCGCCATGTTCGCTCCAAGAGAGACGAAACATCGGCTCAGCGGCCGACATATCAAGTGCCCATTTCAGGCTGACCTGGCCAGTTACATTCGACAAGGCACCGTGTTTAGCCGCGTTTACGGCAAGTTCGTACAGAAGCAGCGCGAAGGTTTGTGCAGCCTTTGGCTTCAATGCCAGATCTGGACCTTCGACCAGGATGCGGTCCGCAAACGGCAAATGGGCTCCACTGGTCAATGAGCGAAGGCTGACACTCGTCCAGTCACTATCTGTGAGAAGGGTCATCGCACTCGAAAGCGCTTGCAACCGGCCTTCACAAACAAGTTTGACGTCTGCAAGATCCTGCCCCGGTGTAAAGCTCAGTCTGACGATCGACTGGGCCACCGCCATAATATTCCTGACGCGGTGATTCAATTCATGGATCAGACCTTTCAAGCGTTCTTCCGCCGCGCGGCGCGAATCAACCTCCTGCGCCAAATTCGACGCACGGCTGGCGGCAAAGGCAAGCATGGATGTCATGCAGGCCGTCAAAAGAAATCCACCAAACATGAATCGAAAGCCGCGCAACCAACTCTCTTTTTGAAGGTCGCGATGAAAAACATAACGGACGTCGAGGCGGTGCCCGCCAAAATCGGCCGTTTTCCTGGCTACTAAACTCGTTCCCTCAAGGGGAGAAGCGTTTACAAACGAACCGTCCAAAGCGATACCCAACGCATGGGCCGCATGATCTCCAGACACATAGACATCAAAATCACGATCTGCTTTGGTCGTCGTGACCACATTGTGCAGTAATTTCTTAAGATCATAATCGAACTCAAGAACGCCCGAAAATTTTTCATCGGCATCATAAATCGGCGCGTAAAGCACTAGAAAATCAATGCCCGACATGCTGATCACGGATCCGGCAACTTGAACCGCATGCCGGTCGCGCGCACGAATAATCGCGCTCAGTCGCACTGAATCGGCGGTCGCATCGATACCGAGAATTTGTTGTTTGTTTGCAGGAACCAAATCCAATAGCGGAAAGATCGGATGATCGATCGCTGCAGGATCAATCGAATGAGTATTCGCTTCGACCAGCCGGGCGTTTTCAA
>DATAIA010000199.1:0-10123 GCA_036262895.1 Xanthobacteraceae bacterium | reverse complement strand
ATTTTCTCCGGCATGAGCGGGAGCGCCGTCGCGGACGCATCGGGACCGGGCCTCGTCGTCGCACGGATGATGACCCGCAACGGCATCTATCCGCGCGGCTTTGCGGCCGCGACCTCGGTGGTGTCGGCGACCCTCGGCCCGCTGATGCCGACCTCGATCCCGATGATCTTCTACGCGTTGATCGCCAACGCCTCGGTTGGCGCGATGTTTCTCGGCGGGCTCATTCCCGCCGGCCTGATGGCGATTTCGATGATGGTCGTGATCGCTATCGCCGCCCGCCGTCGCAATTTTCCGAACGAGAAGCGCGTGGGCTGGGCGCAGACGCCGCCGATTCTCCTGCGGGCCCTGCCGGCGATTGCGCTGCCGGCCATTCTGCTGGGCCTCATTTATTCCGGTGTCACCACGCCGACCGAAGCCGCGGCCATTGCCGCGAGTTATGCGCTGCTGCTGGCGATCGCCGGCTATCGCAGTTTGCGATTCAAACAGTTGATGGCGGCGATTTCGGAAACCGCACGCACGACGGCGATGATCGCGCTGATCATGTCCGGCGCCTTCGTGTTCAACTACGCGGTAGCCAATGAAGGCGTACCTCACCTGATCCAGACGACATTCCTGAAATGGAATCTGACGGCAACGGAATATCTGCTCTGCATCGATGTTTTAATGCTGTTCCTCGCCATCGTGCTCGACGAGGTGACAATTCTTCTGGTGATCGTGCCGCTGCTGGTGCCGATCGCGCAGAGCCTTAACATCGATCTCGTGCATTTCGGCATCGTCGTGGTCATGAACATGATGGTCGGGCTGACGTTGCCGCCGCACGGTCTACTGCTGTTCGTGATGAGCGGGTTGACCGGGACGCCGCTCGGCGAAATCTTCCGTGAAGTGCCGCCGTTCATCGTCGCAATGCTTGGCATTGTCGTCGCCGTGACGTTTCTTCCCGAACTTGCGTTGTGGCTGCCGAAGGTTGCCGGTCTGATCAAATAGCGGTCAGGTCTCGCGAGGCTGGATCGCTCTAATTGAGAAGCAGGTCTCTGACCTCGTTCAAATCCTGACGAGCCCCCGCGCGCTTGAGCGCGGCACGCGGACGCGTGAACGTCACGCGCCCGTTCTTCAGGCCGAAGAGCGGCGCGACAAGTTCGGCAACGGCGGTGTGCGCATCGTTGCAATCGAAGACGACCAGATCCGCGGCGCGGCCGGGCGCCAATCCATAATCGCTTCGGCGCAGCAGTTGTGCGGAACGTGTTGTCAGCATGGCAAAGCATTCATCGAGTTCGTGCGGACGGCTGACATGGCAGACATTGGCGTAGAGGTTCGCCATTCGAATCAACGAGGCATCGCCATAGGGCGTGAACGGATTGAGCACATTGTTGGTCGAAAGCGAGCAGTTTACGCCATGCTCCAGCAGCTTGTGCGCGGCGGTGACGCCACGCATCACGCAATGATCCTGACCGCGTCCGGTCAGATAAAGGTCGGTTGACGGCAGCACCGTCACCGCAACGCCGCTCTCGCTCAGGCGCTTGGCGATGGCATGGAATTGAGGCGAGGGCGCCGCCGACAATTGAGTTACATGGCCAACCGCAACGCGTCCTCCGTACCGGTGCTTCTCGGTTTGATCGCAGACATATTCGATTTGCATTCCTTCCGGCGTGTCGCCGAGATCGAGATGCATATCGATGTCGACATCGAAATCCCGCGCCATCGCAAAAATGCGATCGATCTGGCCGCGCGGATCGCTGTCGGTGTAAGGCACGGCTCCAACCACTTTCGCGCCTTTGCCGAGGCATTCGCGCAGAAGTTCGTCGGTGCCGGGATTATTGAGCAAGCCCTCCTGGGGAAACACGCAGAGTTCGAGATCGATCGCCCAGGCGTAATCTTTTGCAAGCTGCCGCACCGCTTCGAAACCTTTTAATCCGATGCCGGGGTCGATCTCGACGTGGGTGCGCATCAGCATCGTGCCGTTGAGCAGGCATTTCTCAAGCGTCCGCGTGCCGCGGGCATAAATATCTTCTTCGGTGAAAGCGCGTTTGGCGGCGGCCGTTTGCGCAACCGCTTCAGCCACCGTGCCTTCTTCAGCCTTGCAGCGATCGATGATGCAGGTCTTGTCGAGATGAATGTGGGTTTCGACCAGGCCGGGCGCGACGAGCCGTCCATTAAGCTCGACCGAAGGCCCATCGACGGCAAGCGACGGCGCAATGGCGACGATGCGGCCGTCCTTGATGGCAATGTCGAGTGGAACAGTTTCGGAGCGCCCGAAGATGCGGGCATTGCGCAATACCAGATCCATTGTGACTGCGATCTCCGAATGCGAATGGGCTCACCCGAGTAGGATATCTTTTTGGCAAATCCGATCACTTAAGTCCAAGGACAGCCTTCCGAAGCGGGATCTATTGCAGTGCGAAAGGGGCTGTTTCTGATCTGCAAGATCCTATCGATACCGGTGCGGGTAGGTGGTATGCAGAATTCGCAGAAATAGCGGATTTTCCGTTAAATTATTCCATTAAGCCCTATTGGCGGGCCGTTCCCTGTATACAGAGCAGCATCCCTGCTTGGGGTCAAAATGGCCGATAGTCCGGTACTGACCCGGCAGATCGAACGTGCTATCAACCTGCCGTTTGCTTCTCCGAGCGGCTTCGTCATGGTGCAGGCGCGGTTGCCGGAAGCGCGCGCCACTCTCATCATTGCGCAAGACCACCACCGCTGTGTGGTGCGCGCTATTGAAAACCGCGAAGGGGCACGCGCGGAGGCTCTCATGCGGGAGCACGCGCGCCTTGCCCATCGCAATCTGGAACTCGCGCTGCGCAATCAAGGCACGCTCGATCTTGTGCCGGGTGCCGTCTTGATCAGGCGCCGCGCGTCCTTCAATGCAGGGCGCGATGCTTCGCCTTCGCACCGCGGCGAAATCTAACGTTCACCAACCGTCTACTGACTAGGAGAAAAAAAATCATGAAAAGAACCCGCCCTCCATTCCGTGCCGACCATGTCGGCAGCCTGCTGCGTAGCGCCGCCCTGAAGGATGCGCGTGCTAAACGCGAGCGTGGCGAAATCACGGCCGAAGCATTAAAGAAGGTGGAAGATCAGGAAATCATCAAAATCATCAAAAAGCAGGAAGAGGTCGGCCTTGAACTCGCGACAGATGGCGAGTACCGGCGCGCCTGGTGGCATTTCGACTTCCTCGCAGCGCTTGATGGCGTCGAGCTTTATTCCGCCGGGCAGGGGATTCAGTTCCAGGGCGTTCAGACAAAGGCTGAAGGATTGCGGGTGACCGGGAAGGTTGGATTCTCCAATCATCCCATGCTTGAGCACTTCCGTTTCCTTAAAGAGCACACAAATGTTGTGCCGAAGATGACGATCCCAAGCCCCAGCGTGCTGCACTTCCGTGGCGGGCGAAAAGGCATCAGCAAGGACGTCTATCCGGATCTCGACAATTTCTTTGCCGATCTTGCGGAAGCCTATCGCAAGGCGATCAAGGCATTTGCCGATGCCGGCTGCCGCTACCTCCAGCTCGATGACACGGTGTGGGCATATCTATGCTCGTCGGAGCAACGCGAGCAGGCCAGGCAACGCGGCGAGGATGTCGACAAGCTGCCGGAAATCTACACGAAAATGATCAATCATGCCGTCGAGGGCCGTCCGAAAGACATGATGATCACGACCCACATCTGCCGCGGCAATTTCCGCTCGACGTGGATTTCCGAAGGAGGATACGAGCCGGTCGCCGAGACGGTTCTGGGCGCGCTGAATATCGATGGTTATTTCCTGGAATACGACACCGAGCGGGCCGGCGGGTTCGAGCCGCTGCGTTTCCTGCCGAAGGGGAACAAGCAAGTCGTGCTCGGTCTCGTCACTTCAAAGACCGGAACGCTTGAGCACAAGGACGACGTCAAGCGGCGGATCGAAGAGGCGACCAAATATGCCGATCTCGAACAACTCTGCCTCAGCGCGCAATGCGGTTTTGCGTCAACGGAAGAGGGCAACGTTCTTGCCGAAGAGGAACAATGGGCGAAGTTGCGCATGATCCGCGAACTGGCTGACGAGGTCTGGGGACGCTGAGAGCTGCGGATTTCGAAGAAATCTGAAACGTTTTGATGGGCAGGCTTCGATGGATATGAAATCGAAGAGGTTGGCGGAAACATCGGTGATTGATGTGGGTGCCGAGAAGGATCCGCAGAACAACTTTCGTTTCTTCGACAATCGCCAAAAGTATCTCCTGTTCGTCAATACGTGCAGCGAGAAGCGGGTTGTGGCAAACCGCGTCTCGCTCGAACTCGCCAACATTCACCCGCGCCCTCCGGCCGTGCGGGTGTTCGATGCGGGAGTAGGAGATGGGACCGTGCTCACGCGCGTGATGCGCGCGATGCACGGTCGCTTTCCGCACATGCCTTTTTATGTGGCCGGCAAGGAAATCAGCCTCGAAGACGTTCGTCTGACACTCGACAAGATGTCGGATCGTTTCTTCGAGCATCCGGCAACGGTGTTTACGCTCACGAACATGTACTATGCGGAGGCGCCGTGGCTCACGGTTAAATCGCCTGCCGTCGCCCAAAGCCTCGTTTGGCACGAATTGGCTTTGACGGGAAACACATCGCGGGAGTTCGAAGAGCAGATCAATGATTTGCAATCGTTCCTGGTGGAGCATTGGAAAGCCCGCGTAAGCCCCACCACCGGTAATCCGGTCTACGAGCGTCCGGTTGTCCTCGTGATTTATCGCGCAGATCACCGGTTTTTGTTGGACTCCATCATTCCGCAACCCGGGCGCACACAGGCGAATTACGATCTGGTGATCGCCTCGCAACCTTATCGCGCGCGCGCCTCTGCGGAGTTCAAAGCCAAGAAGGTGCTGTGTCCGCTTGCGCGTGCATTGGGCCCCGAGGGCCGTCTCATTGCCATCCATTCCAGGGGAGGCGATCCCGGTATGGAAATCGTCCAGAACGTTTGGCCGGGCGATAATCCGTTTACGACCGACCGGCACCAGATCCTCCGGGCAATGAAACAGGAACTCGGAACGGCCAGCCGCGATCTGAATTTTAATGCCTATTCCGACGCACGCTCCATTTTTCAATACCATATGGAGACGCTGCCGAATGAAGTCACCGGACCGATCGGCACCTCAACGATTTTCGCAGCCTGGAATGCGGCCGTTTATGTCGCGCAGGTCGAAGACGAACGTTTGACCGAGGCGGTCAAAGACGGCCGCTATCTCGATGCGACCAGCAACGTCTTGCATAAGCATGGAGGCCTTTGGTTCAACGATGAATCCTTCGTCATCTCTCGCCATCGCGACTAAAGCGCGATGGGATTAGGTTGAATAGCTATCGCGCTTTAGGTTTTTAATTGAGCATGATCTTTTCGGAAAACCGCTACACACTTTTCCGGATCATGCTCTAAAGGCGAAGATCATGACCAGCCTTTCCAGCGCCTCCGACATTAACCCGGCCATCGCAGCGTTGATGCGCGCCTATTCGATTGAGGTCACGTTTCCGACCCCGACCGAAATCGAGGCGCTGCGCGAACATCTGGGGCCGGACAGTCTGGTTTATGTTAGTGCGCCGCCGAACCATTCGCGCCAAGAACTGGCCCAGGCGATCGCGCGCGTGCGATCGGCCGGCTTTGAACCGGTCCCCCACCTTGCGGCCCGCGGCTTTACCGGCAGGGAAGAGCTTGAGGAATTTATCCGCACAATCACGGGCGAAGCCGGAGTGACAAGGGCGCTGACTATCGCAGGCGACATCGATAAACCACGGGGGCCCTTCATCGATGCGCTTGCGCTGATTGAGAGCGATGTGCTGCAGCGGCACAGGCTTGTCGAGGTCGGGATCTCTGCTTATCCCGACGGCCACCCCAAAATCGCTGACGACAGGCTCTCGGCGGCGCTCAAGGCGAAGCTTGATGCTGCCTATGCCCGCGGCCTTGCGGTGCATATCGTGACGCAATTCTGTTTCGATGCCGAAAAGATTCTCGAGTGGCTGCGCCGGGTGCGCTACGCGCGCATCGATGTTCCGATCAGGATCGGCATTGCCGGACCGACCACGTTGCGCACTTTGATGCGTTATGCGCTCAAATGCGGTGTGCGCGCTTCGCTGAGCGGATTAACGAACCCCAAAGCCATGCAGTTGTTCGGGGAGGCAGCGCCCGACCAACTTATTGCAACGCTTGCCCAATCGATTGATCGTCTCAAGCTCGATGCGGCATTGCATCTTTTCTCGTTCGGCGGTGCCATGCACACCGCCCACTGGGCGAACATGATGGCTGCCGGAAAAATCAAATTTGAGGGCTAGAGCGCACACGTCGGAACTGCCCGCCGACAAAACTCCCCAGGTTAGTCATAAATTAATCACCGTTTGAAAGTTTCAAAGAGGGGCTTGGCGAATAACGGGGAATATGGGGCGGGTGAATGCGGCGGCGGTCGGGAGGGAGCTACAATCGCTTTGTGGTGGGGGCAGCGGTCCTGAGCGCGGTAGTGACCTTTGTCATTGCATCCTGGCCATCCGATCAGCGCTATGATCTTTCGCCCCCGGTTGCCGAAGCCGCCGCTTTGCGCTCTCCAGATTTAAAGATCAGTGATCGGCAAGTCGCGGCTGTCGATGAGGGCAGTATCACCGGAGGCGCCCTTTCTGATGAGCAGCAACGTGTGCTGTTCATCCCGTATCCCACCTATCCGCAAATCGCTGCGAGCCCCGCACCTGAGCCTGTCCATATCGGGGAGGCTGCCCCATCGAAGGCTGCTCCGGTGCAACACGTCGCCGCTCCGGGCAAAACGGCTGCCGCGAATGCTCATCATGCTCAGGGCCGCCCGGGCGCGGTGTTGAATGACGGGCAGATCGCAAACATCAAGCGGCGGCTCAATCTGACACCCGACCAGGAGCAGATGTGGCCCGCGGTCGAGACGGCGTTACGCAGTCTCTCGTATTCAAAGAAGACCCGCGAGGCGCGCAAGCCTAGTTTCGGGGATAGCGCGGCGGTTCAGGCGATTGCCGCAATCGATCCGACAGGTCCCGATGTGCAGCAGCTTAAGTCAGCGGCGGTTCCCCTCGTTATGAGCTTTAGCGACGATCAAAAACGCGAGTTGCGAAGCCTCGCCCATATTGTCGGGCTGGAAAAACTGGCGTCGCAGTTTTAGCTCGCCGCTATTCTTCTTTGATATTCAGCTTGAGCGAAGCGGCGAGTGCAATTGCCACCGCATCTATTATCCCATTTGCACGGCTCTTCAGTTCTCGTTGACGGCACGCTTGCAGCCGCGCGGCCCCTGAGAGTACCCTTTATGCAGGGAGAAACGCCGCCGTCAGGGCCGGCTCTCAACGAAAACAAAGGTGATGCGATGCACGCAATGCAGATTGTGGAATGGGGTAAGCCACTCGAAGCCCGCGATTATCCGAATCCGCAACCCGAAGGGACACAGGTTCTGGTCAAGGTCGATGCCTGTGGCGTTTGCCATAGCGATCTGCACATCCATGAAGGATTTTTCGACCTCGGTGGCGGCAAGAAGCTTGAACTGGGCAAGCTGGGCGTAAAGCTGCCGCACACCTTGGGTCACGAGATTGCCGGCGAGGTGATCGCGGTTGGGCCCGAGGCAACAGGCGTCAAGGTCGGCGACAAGCGCATTGTCCATCCCTGGATTGGATGCGGCGTATGCGATTTCTGTAAGCGCGGCGAGGAATTGTTGTGCGGAAGCCTGAAAAGCCTCGGTGCCCGCACCAATGGTGGTTACGCGGATCATGTGATGGTGCCGCATCCACGCTATTTGATCGATTATGAAGGCATCCCGGCAGAGCTTGCCTGCACCTATACCTGCTCAGGCGTGACGGCCTATAGTGCGCTTAAGAAACTCGCGGATCTCCCCGAACGCGACACCGTGGTTCTCATCGGCGCAGGCGGCGTCGGCTTGAACGCGGTGATGCTGGCGAAGGCCGTGCTCAAATGCAAGTTCGTGGTGGCTGACATCGATCCAAGCAAACGCGAAGCCGCTCTCAAGGCCGGCGCCGCTGCGGTGTTTGATAACAGCGATCCGGATTCGGTTACGAAGTTGAAGGAGATCACGGCATCTGGTGCCGGGGCCGGCGGTGCAATTGATTTTGTCGGCGCGCCGGCAACTGCTCAATTCGGCGTTGATGTTCTGCGCAAGGGCGGCAAGCTTGTCATTGTCGGCCTGTTCGGCGGAACGGCGCCCATCCCGCTGCCGCTCTTTCCGCAACGGATCATTACGGTTTGCGGGTCTTATGTCGGGGATCTTAACGACATCAACGAACTGATCGCGCTGGTCAAAACCGGAAAGGTGAAACCGATCCCGGTTGCGACCCGGCCGCTTGGCGAAATCAATCAGATTCTCGGCGACCTGCGCGACGGCAAGGTGCTCGGCCGGATTGTTGTGCGGCCGTAAACAAGGTTATGTAAAAGAGCCCGTCGTCCTGAGGTGGCCGTGCATAGCACGGCCCTCGAAGGACGCGGGCCGTTCATCCTTCGAGGCTCGGGCTGGCGCCCTCGCACCTCAGGATGACGGAAAGTAGTTCTATTTGCTCAACCGCTCGCAGTAAGCCCCATCTGAGCCAGCACGGCGCTGCCGACCAGCCCATAGGGATTGGCCAACGTCTCCGGCACTTCCATGTGGCTGTAGTTCTCCGCGACGATCAATTGCACGGGTTTGCCAGCGGCCTTGACGGCCGCGGCAAAGTCGCGGGCCTGGCGTTGAAACTCCGGCGTCTCGTAAGTGCCGTAGGCAACAATCAGCGGCGCGCGCAGTTTGTCGAGATGGCGCTGCGAGCTGAGCGCCTCGACCATGGAGTCGTCAAACTTCACGTAGGACGATCGTGCGGAAAGGCGCACAGGCGCAAGCTCGTACATGCCGCAGATGCACGTTCCGCCTTTAATCATATCGGCCGGGACGCCAAAATCTTTTTGCCAATCGGTGGTGAGGGCAACAGCGGCAAGGTGCGCGCCCGATGAGTGCCCGCCGAGATAAAGCTGATCGGGATTGCCGCCGAAGCTTTGGGCGTTTTTGTAGGTCCAGACGATGGCCCGGCGGACCTGATCGGCAATCACACTCAAGTTGCCGCCGACATTCTGCACCCAGTCGAAATCGGGCACGACGAAATGCGCGCCCGCCCGCACAAACATTTCAGCCGCGGCGCAGAAGTCCTTTGCCGTTCCACTCCGCCAGGCTCCGCCGTGTACGAAGATGAAAATCGGTGCATTCGGGCGTTTGGTCCGAAAGATATCAAGCTTCTCGATTTCCTTTGGACCATAGGCAACGCGCTCCGGCTGCCCGATCCGCGATCGCATGAATTCGCTGGTGCTGGCCCAGCGCTTGATCACCTGAGCAATATTCGGTTCGTAAACCGCCTGATCATAGGCGGCATCAAGCTCAATTTGATCGTAGTCGAGAAAAACACGCGGGCCTTTTTCGTGAGGAGGCGGCCCAAGCTGTTCCGCTACAGCAGCAGAACCTGCGGCCAGTGCGACGCTTCCTGCAAGGATGGTGCGTCTGGTCGGCTCCGCTGCCAAGATCCGCGAATATTTGGATGGAACTTCGGTCATCGTATTCTGCCCCCTTACCATCGCCCGCGGTTGTACCGCTTACCACGGCAGCTCCGATCCATCGGTATGGAAGAATTTCCCCGTGTCTACCATCGTGAGACTGGCAATGACTTTGCGTAATCCCCGGACGGCCTCATCAGGCGCACCGGGCGCATCGCTGCCGCCCATGTCGGTTCGCACCCAGCCGGGGCTGAGCGCCACAGTGATGATACCGCGCTCGCGCAAATCTTCGGCAAGGCCTTTGGCGACAATGTTCAACGCTGCTTTGCTCGATCGATAAATGGGGTCGCCGCCCTCGTTCAAGGCAATCGAGCCCATGCGGCTCGATATCATCGCGATGCGTTTCATCTGGCTTTGCGCCACGTTCTCGATCAGCGCTTCGGTAATAGCCATCGGCGCAAGCAGGTTGACGCGCAACACTTGCTCCCAGGCTGCATAATCGGTTGCGCCGAATTCCTGATTGCGTGGACCATAGATGCCGGCGTTACAAATCAGCACGTCGATTGGCGTAGTTTTGATGTCGGCAGCAAGACGGGCGATCGACTTGCGGTCGGTCAGGTCGGCAAGGTGCACCTCGACGGCGCCAAGCGCGGAG
>DATAIA010000198.1:0-7353 GCA_036262895.1 Xanthobacteraceae bacterium | reverse complement strand
CTCAAGGCTTATGTGCGGCGTGTATTTGCGCGCGATCATCTCACGATTGCCATCGTCGGAGACGTGGACGCGGCTTCCGCCGGCGAATTGATCGACCGCGTGTTTGGTTCACTGCCTGCGAAGGCTGAGCTTCAGACGATTGAGCCAACGGAGCCGAAGGGACTGGGACAGCGCATCACGGTCGATCTCGACGTGCCGCAAGCGGTGATCGTGTTCGGCGGCATTGGCGTCGCGCGCAGAGATCCCGATTTCATGCCGGCATTCATCGTCAATCATATTCTTGGCGGTGGCTCGTTTTCATCGCGGCTCTATCGAGAAGTCCGTGAGAAACGCGGCCTTGCCTATTCAATCCGTACCGGATTGCTGTCGCTGAACCATGCCGCGCTGCTCACCGGAGCCACTGCGACGCGTTCTGATCGCAGCATGGAAACATTGGATATCATTACGAAAGAAATACGCCGGCTTGCGGAAACCGGCCCGACTGAAAAAGAATTGACCGACGCGAAGTCCTACATCAAAGGTTCGTACGCGTTGAATTTCGACACTTCGACCAAAATCGCTAATCAACTTGTGCAGCTTCAACTCGATCAGCTCGGCATCGATTATATCGATCGTCGCGCCGCCCTGATCGATGCCGTAACCCCTGCCGATGTGCAACGCGTTGCCAAACGCCTGCTTGATCGCCAGTTTTTGATTACGGTCGTTGGCCGCTCGCAAAGCGCGGTGTCGAAAGAGCGTACCGGCGGCTGACGAGACCCCCGCTGGATCGTTTCCTCCAGACCTGATAGGCGCTACTCTCTGCCTCGCCGCGCTGCTGCCCGCGCGCGTGAAATGGAATGCCGTCATGATCCCGATAACGCGCAGCATCGCGATCGATGAGAGCGAGATCGAAGAAAGCTTCATCCGATCGTCGGGTCCGGGCGGGCAGAACGTCAACAAGCTTGCAACGGCGGTCCAGATCCGATTTGACGTTCGGCGCTCCCCTTCTCTTCCAACTGACGTTCGCGAACGTTTGGAGCGCCTTGCAGGCCGCCGGCTGACACGGGAGGGAATCCTCGTCATCACCGCCCAGCGGCATCGGACACAGGCGTTTAATCGTCAGGACGCCCTTGACCGGCTGATTGAACTCATTCGCGCCGCGGCGATCCGCCCTGTTATTCGGCGGCCGACCAAGCCAACGGCAGGCTCCCGGCAGCGGCGGCTTGAAGGCAAGAAGCGCCGCTCCAACATTAAACATCTGCGTGGCAGCAAGCCGGCTCATGATTGAAGGTTTGAATTGAAGATTTGGATTTTGCGCTCGGAATCGAGACGTAGACTTCCTATAAGGAAAATTAGAGTCGAGGTTCCTTATGGCAGTCCGCCAACTCACCGAAGCCATTGCCAATCGTATCGCAGCGGGCGAAGTCGTTGAACGCCCGGCAAGCGTCGTCAAGGAACTCGTCGAGAATGCACTCGATGCCGGGGCGCAGCAAATCGAGATCGTCACCGATGGCGGCGGGCGGCGGCTGATCCGCGTCACCGATGACGGCGAAGGCATGCCGCGCGACGATCTGGTTTTGGCGGTGGAACGTCATGCCACCTCAAAACTTGAAGACGAAGACCTGATGGCCATCCGCACGCTCGGGTTTAGAGGCGAGGCCTTGCCTTCAATCGGTGCCGTGGCACGCCTTTCAATCACGACGCGTCATGTAAGCGAACCGCACGCCTGGTCGATTGCCGTCGAAGCGGGCGTGAAACATGAGGCAAAACCGGCGGCGCTCGGCGCCGGCACGCAGGTCGAAGTGCGTGACCTGTTCTATGCCAC
Source organism: Xanthobacteraceae bacterium (assembly GCA_036262895.1). Lineage (GTDB taxonomy): Bacteria > Pseudomonadota > Alphaproteobacteria > Rhizobiales > Xanthobacteraceae > AP-16. Next base: position 5,549 of record DATAIA010000198.1, on the reverse strand, counting down.
CCCTGCCCGGCTGAAGTTTCTCAAAACCGATCGTACCGAAGCGGAAGCCGTTCGTGAGGTGGTGCGCCGGCTTGCCATGAGCCGCCCGGATGTGGCGTTCACGATTGCGGGTGAGGAACGCGCACCGGTGACCTGGCCGGCTTTGATGCCGGGGCCCGTTGGCCGCCTTGCCCGGCTGGCCGATATTCTGGGCGCCGACTTCCAACGTAATGCCATCGAAATCAAAGCCGGCCGCGAAGGACTGTCTGTCGAAGGTTTCGCGGCGCTGCCGACATTGAGCCGCGCCAATGCACTTGGCCAATATCTGTTCGTGAACGGCCGCCCTGTCCGCGACAAGTTGCTGCTGGGCGCGGTACGCGCGGCCTATTCGGATCATCTTCCGCGTGATCGGCACCCGCTTGTGGCTTTGTTCGTGACGCTCGATGCGCGCGAGGTCGACGTCAACGTTCATCCCGCCAAAACGGAAGTTCGCTTTCGCGATCCCGGCCTCGTCCGTTCGCTTCTGGTGCGCGCTTTGCAAGAAAGTCTCGGTCGCGAAAGCCATCGTGTTGCGACAACGGGCGGCAGCGCGACTATCAGCGCGTTCCGTCCGGCAAGCACACCGCGTCCCTCGGGCGGCTGGGATTGGATGCGCTCTCCGGCGCGGCCGACCGGCGCTCCGGCAATCCCGACTCAGTCGGGGGCGAATCCGGGATTTTCTGCTCCGGACTTAGGGTTGGCCGAGGCGGTTCAGACCGCATTCGAAGTCGGGGGACCGCAAGCGGATGCCCGCGCCCAGGTGATCGAACCTGCGCCTGATTTGCTCGACAGGCCGCTCGGCGCGGCGCGGGCGCAAATCCACGAAACCTATATCGTGTCGCAAACGCGCGAGGGCATTGTCATCGTTGACCAGCATGCCGCCCACGAGCGGCTGGTTTACGAGCGGATGAAAGATGCGCTCGAAAAATCAGGCGTGGGCCGGCAGATCCTGCTCATTCCAGACATCGTCGAGCTTGACGAGGCCGACGTCGAACGGCTGAGCGCGCGCACTGATGAATTGCAGCAATTCGGGCTCGTCATCGAACCATTCGGGCCGGGCGCGGTGGCGATCCGCGAAACGCCATCCATGCTCGGGGAGATCGATGCAGGCGCATTAGTCCGCGACCTCGCCCAGCATCTCGCCGAATGGGATGAGACATTGCCGCTGGAGCGGCGACTGCTTCACGTTGCTGCGACAATGGCGTGTCACGGCTCGGTTCGTGCCGGGCGCCGGCTTAAGCCGGATGAAATGAACGCGCTCCTGCGCGAAATGGAAGAAACGCCGAATTCCGGCCAGTGCAATCACGGTCGCCCGACGTATATCGAGCTGCGCCTCTCCGATATCGAGCGACTGTTTGGAAGACGCTGAAAACGTCAGCTTCCGGTGTAGCGCAGGAAGATAAACATCGAATCGTCATAGCGCCGCCGGTCGATCTCTTCAAAATCCAGCGGCAGTAAAAACTGAGCATCGGCGGCTTCTTCGACGGCGGCAAGTGCATGCTTCATCAGCCATTTGCCGTCGCGCGCGGAGGCCAGTGCTTTTTCCGCAAGCCCCTTGCCATAAGGTGGATCAGCGAAAACCAGCGAGAATGGGGGTTGCGGATAGGCCCCGCCCAAGCGGGTTGCATCGCGTCGGAAAATTTTAGATACGCCGCCGACACCGATTTGTTCTGTGTTTTCCCGGATCAGCGCGCGCGCCTCGAAGGCTTCTTCAACAAACAACACATAGCTTGCGCCGCGTGACAGCGCCTCAAAACCCAATGCACCGGTGCCTGCGAACAGATCCAGCACGCGCGCTCCGGCGATCGGATCGCCATGGGTATGAACAAGGATATTGAACAAAGATTCGCGCAGACGATCGGCCGTCGGCCTGATCGCATCGGATTTCGGCCCGGACAGGTTGCGCCCTCCGAATTTACCCCCGACGATCCGCATCAGCGTCCCCGTGAGCGAGGAGGACGCCGATCATGCGATCGATCATTGCGCGATCGGTCATTACGTGATCGGTCATCATGCGACCGGTCATGGCTCCTCGGTTTTGATTTGGCTGTGGTTGGGGCGTGCTCGCGGGTTCGGAATGCTTTGCCCGGAGATTTTTTCTCAACCGCTTTGGGCTCGGCCGAACGGATCCGCTCCACGAGTACGCGACGTCCTTTCTTATCCTTCAGCAAACCGGCGTGCTTTTCGCGCCCTGTAGCATCTTCCTGACGCGACGATTGCTTGGACGACTTAGAAGATTGATGGCCGCTTTTCTTTGCAGACCATGAGCGACGCGGAGCGTCATGGTCGCGCCAGACGTGCCCGCTACGCGGCGCCGAATGCGGGGCCCGGCGTTCTTGTGCCTGCTCCTGAGGACGACGATCGTCACGCGATTTATTTGACCCATCGCCGACACGCTCCGAGGCACGATCGTTCTCGCGTGGTGAGCTTGAACGCGGTTTTTTGTCCGGGCGCTTCTCGGGACGGGTATCTGCGTTATTTGTTCCGCGCGGAGTAATTGGTGAATCAAAATCGGCGGCAGCCATCGCCGCCAGGCGTTCGCCGATTTGCTCGCGCAACGTTCGAGTTCTGACTTCCTCGACCGCGCCCTCGCGAAGCTCGCCAAGCTGAAAAGGCCCGAAAGAGACCCGGATCAACCGGTTGACCTCAAGACCGAGATGACTGAGCACGTTGCGAACCTCACGGTTCTTGCCTTCACGAATGGCAAATGTCAGCCAGACGTTTGATGCCTGCACGCGATCGATGCTTGCCTCGATTGGCCCATACTCAATGCCGTTCACGGTGACTCCGCCGCGCAGCGCATCGAGCGCATCCTGACGAATATTGCCATAAGCCCGCACGCGATAACGTCGAAGCCATCCGGTTTGGGGCAATTCCAGCGTGCGCGCGAGACCACCATCATTGGTCAGGAGCAGCAACCCCTCGGTGTTGAAATCGAGCCGCCCGATGCTGATGAGACGCGGCAGATCCTTGGGCAATGCCCCGAAAATTGTCGGCCGCCCCTCCGGATCGATCCGGGTCGTCATCAACCCCTTGGTCTTATGATAAAGGAAAAGACGCGTGCGTTCGCGCTCCGGTAGTTTTTCCCCGTCGACAGTCACCTGGTCTGCAAGTGTCACATTCACCGCAGGCGACGTGATCACCGCGCCATTAATCGCGACACGGCCGGCGGTAATCCATTCTTCGACCTCGCGCCGCGAACCCAGCCCCGCGCGCGCGATCACTTTTGCAACCCGCTCGGCTTCCTTGCGCGTCGGCGGAGAAATTGTATCGGGGTCACGGCGGCGCATCGGCCCTTTCGCGCCCTTCCGGCCGAAATCCGGCTTGCCTGGCGCTCGCCCTCGCCCGCCAGTCTTTCCGTTTCTATCTTTTGTTATATCGCGGGCCATGGCTTACAGGTTTATCATTGCGCTGTTCCGTTTCCGGACGGGGACAGCCTACAGGATTGATTCATAGGGCTTCCGGAATCAAAGGCCACTAACAAGTTAATGATCATTGTATAGATTTTCGGTTTGAAGGTCCGCTCCCGTGCTGCGGTTAGGCTCGGACCTTCAAAACCGATGCGGATATCTGATAACAGGTTTCCGAAGCCGCGAGGAGCCCGTGTCCCCCCCTCCGTTCATGACAATAGCCCTTGAAGAGGCTCGCGCCGCTGGTGCGGCGGGCGAGGTTCCGGTCGGCTGCCTGATTGTGCGCGATGGCGAGATCATTGCCCGGGCCCGAAACCGTACGCTGACGGATCAGGATCCGACCGCCCATGCGGAAATACTGGCGATCCGCTCCGCGGCGAACGCGCTCGGATCGGAACGTCTGATCGGATGCGATCTCTATGTCACGCTGGAGCCATGCCCGATGTGCGCGGCGGCAATTTCGTTTGCTCGGGTGCGGCGACTTTATTATGGGGCAGCCGATCCTAAGGGAGGAGCAGTCGAGAACGGCGTTCGGTTCTACAGCTCGGAAACTTGCCACCATCGACCAGACGTCTATGGAGGCATTGCCGAACAGGACGCCGCGGCCCTGCTGCGGAATTTTTTCGCTCTTCTAAGATAGTCGAAGCAACACGGCATGGACGCTCAGTAGCGTCACAGCAGAGAATTTTGTCGCCGAATTCACTTCTGACTCTCATCTACGTGGTTCAAGGCGTCTTTGATTTACGCGCCCGATCTCAGGGATCAGTCAAAAGAAGAGCCTGTCGCGTCATCAGCCCCTGTTAATTTCGCAGGAAGGGGTAGCCAGCCTCGTGTATTTTTGCAAAATGGTGACGAGATCGGCAGCCGATCCATAGCATGCTGATCCAACGATAACGTCCGGATGCAATTGGACGACCGATGGGGGAAACAAGCCGGTGGTGACGCAAGCGCTCTAGCGTTCCACCCCGTACTCACGCACCTTGACCGGTGAGCATGCGGTTTGCGCGCACGCGCGGTATGTTCCACGGACCAAAGCGTGATGACGGCATACCGAGGTCGCGATGGATTTTCCTATTGATTTGTTAGTCAATGCAGTAATTGCCGGTCTGCTGCTCGGCGGGTTTTATGCTGCCGTGACCTCCGGTATCTCGGTGTCGTTCGGCATTCTCGACATCGTCAACATCGCCCACCCCGCCTTCATTATTCTCGGCTCGTATCTCGCGTACATCGTCAATGCGCGCTTCGGTCTCGATCCGATTCTGACCGGTGTGATTATGCTGCCGGCGTTCTATGCGCTCGGAGCCATGGTCTATCAGGTCTACTATATGTCATTCGAGAGGCGCGGTCAGGAAGCGCTGCGAGGCCTCGCTTTTTTCTTCGGGCTCCTGTTCATCACTGAAGTCGGGCTGATCCTCGTGTTCGGCGTCGACTATCGCTATGTCGAGGCCTCTTATATTGGGCCCAGCCTGCACCTCGGATTTGCTGACATTCCCATGCGCATGCTGGTCCCGTGCCTGGTGTCGCTGCTGATGATCTTAGTGATGCAGCTTTACCTGACGCGGACCTTCATCGGCCGGGCGATCATGGCCGTGTCGCAGGATCAACTTGCTTTGCGGCTGATGGCGGCCAATCCGATTGCCATTAAACGCGTTGCGTTCGGCATTTCGATTGCAACTGCGGCAATGGCCGGAGCGTTCCTGATCGTGATTCAGCCGGTCGAGCCTTCGGTCGGCCGGGAATATATCGGGCGCGTGTTTGCGATTTGCGTTCTCGGCGGCATGGGAAGCCTGCCGGGCACAGTTATCGCAGCCATCCTGCTCGGCATCGTCGAAAGCATCACCGCAACCTTCTATGGCCCGTCGTGGGCGCCGGCGGTGTCGTTTGGATTTCTCCTGCTCACGCTGGCATTCCGGCCGGCCGGCATTTTGGGACGATAGATCGTGCGCTCGCGTGTATTCCTGCTAGCTGCCATTGCGCTCGGCGTCGCTGTGTTCCTCGCCTCGCGCCTGATCCAGAATGATTATTTCTTCTTCGCCGGATATGTCGTGCTGCAATACGTGGTGCTGGCAACCGCCTGGAATATTCTCGGCGGCTATTGCGGGTATGTGAACTTCGGAACAG
>DATAIA010000197.1:0-2331 GCA_036262895.1 Xanthobacteraceae bacterium | reverse complement strand
CAACCTGATCAAAACAAAATCAGCTTCTGTACAGATTTTAGGCATTTGTCGCTGTTGTATGTAGGAGGGGCAGGCGATGGCGGGCCAACGTCCGAGACGCCGCCAAGTTGCCGCGGAGCGTCGCCTCACGGTCGAATGTTGCGAACCTGTGCCGCAGCCTTGATCATCGGGACCGCTGGAACGAAAACTGCCGCGAGATCGGGCGGTTTTTGGGCGCAATCGGGCCCCGATCCGCGCGCCTATGCCGCACCCAAGGCCGGCAAAAAGCAAGCAGATGGCGAGCGTCGCTGGTCCCGTCGCGGGGGCAGCGCAATGCACTGATTTGGCACCTTAATTGCTAGATCGATGATGGCCGAAGGTGGCCGGGTAGGTTGGTTGGCGTCGCTCGACCGGCGTGCGTTTCCCAGCTTTTGCATCATCAATCCATGAGAGGCCCAATGACCAAGTATAAGCTCGAGTATATCTGGCTCGACGGATACTCGCCGACGCCGAACCTGCGCGGCAAAACGCAGATCAAGGAATTCGAGGCTTTTCCGACACTGGAGCAGCTTCCGCTGTGGGGCTTTGATGGTAGTTCGACCATGCAGGCCGAGGGTCACAGCTCCGATTGCGTGCTGAAGCCGGTCGCGATCTATCCGGATGGCGCGCGCACCAATGGCGCGCTGGTGATGTGCGAAGTCATGATGCCGGATGGCAAGACCCCGCATGCGAGCAACAAGCGCGCCACCATTCTCGATGACGAGGGCGCATGGTTCGGTTTCGAGCAGGAATACTTTTTCTACAAGGATGGTCGCCCGCTTGGCTTCCCCTCCACCGGCTATCCGGCGCCGCAGGGGCCGTATTACACCGGCGTCGGCTACAAGAATGTCGGAGACGTCGCTCGGCAAATGGTGGAAGAGCATCTCGACCTCTGCCTCGCGGCCGGGATCAACCATGAAGGCATCAACGCTGAAGTCGCGAAAGGCCAGTGGGAATTTCAGATTTTCGGCAAGGGCTCCAGGCGCGCTGCCGATGAGATGTGGATGGCGCGCTATCTGATGCTGCGTCTCGCTGAAAAATACGGCGTCGATATAGAGTTCCACTGCAAGCCGCTCGGCGACACCGATTGGAACGGCTCCGGCATGCACGCCAACTTCTCGACCAGGTACATGAGGGAAGTCGGCGGCAAGGATTACTTCGAGAGCCTGATGGAAGCCTTCAAGATCAATCGCGCCGAACACATCGCGGTTTACGGTCCGGACAACCACATGCGCCTGACCGGCAAACACGAGACTGCCTCGATCGATACCTTCAGCTATGGCGTCGCCGACCGCGGCGCTTCGATCCGTGTGCCCCATAGCTTCGTCAACAACGGCTACAAGGGCTATCTGGAAGATCGCCGCCCGAACTCGCAAGGCGACCCCTACCAGATCGCTTCCCAAATCCTGAAGACCATCGCGTCGGTGCCGACCTCTGCCAAGGCAGCGGCGGCTTAGATGCTTCTGATATAACGCCTCGGCTCGAGGCGACGAACTGATCCGCCAAAGCAACACCTGCTTTGGCGGATTTTTGCGTTTCGACGTGCGCTGCTTTGTAAGAAAGCGTGGATGGCCGGGACGAGCCCGGCCACACGGTTGTGGGTCATCTCCGATTTGAATTTCAAACAGCCAAGTGGTCGAGTTCGTGAGCGGAGCGAGGCAATCCATTGAAGAGGGGAGAGTGGATTGCTTCGTCGCGTTCGCTTCTCGCAGCGAATTAGTGAACACGCACAGCAACGACGGCTCTCTTTCTTATCCCTCCCACTTTTTCTTATCCCTCCCACTTTGTGGGGAGGGTGGCACATCGTGAGCGGCGCGAACGATGTGACGGGTGGGGGGCTGTATCCTTTCGCGAACCACCCCCACCCGGCGCTTCGCGCCACCCTCCCCGCAAGTGGGAGGGATGACGACCGCCGATGCCGCGGTACTGTCGGCAATGACAGCGCGCACAATAAGATTTGCGCCGTCATTGCGAGCACAAGCGAAGCAATCCATTGAGCAGCAGCAACAAGGATGGATTGCTTCGTCGCGTTCGCTCCTCGCGAGGAGGCCGCCGATAATTTTCGGAACATGCGTATCCATTTTCGCCGAAACACACCCACACCTCCGCGATCTCGCCGCGCGATGCGCTTGAGTTTTTGCGGACGATGAAGCGCATCTGAAACTCAGAGGGCGCAGGGAATGCCGGGCGCTCGATGCACCCGCAGCCTCGCATGCAAAATAAAAAAGCATACGAGCATAGTCACCACAGGTTCACCGGATTCGCCCGGCATTCCCGCACGCAAATGGTTTTAACGGCTTCCTTCGCGATCTC
>DATAIA010000196.1:0-1554 GCA_036262895.1 Xanthobacteraceae bacterium | reverse complement strand
CCAGACTCCCTGACTCCATTAAACAGCCAGCAACCGTCGGTCGAAGCGATGGCATCGCGTTGGGCGGTAAGTGCGTCGACGCTTCCGTCGAAGCAGACATGGAGCATGTTGACTTGCGGGATGCGCGGGAGCGTGCGTATTCCCTCTATGCCGTTCAAGCGTTCCGCAAAGGTTAGTGTCCTGGCGTACAGCTGGTCCATTATCGCGAGCCGCGCATCGAAATTCATCGCCGCGGAGATCAGCATTGGGCTTTGTGCAACGAGTCTGCCGCCCATTCTGTGACGCCAGAGCTTTGCGGCCGCAATGAAATCGTCACTACCCGCGAGAACCGCTCCTGCGATCCCGCCAACTCCTTTATAGAGCGACACGTAGACCGAGTCGAAACCATCCGCTATTTCGGCATATGAGCGACCGTAAAAGGCGCGGCATTCCCAAAGTCGGGCGCCGTCCATATGCAACGGAAGGCCACTTGCCTGGGCAGCCGACTTCAGCGATTGCAGCTCCTCCCAGCTCGGCAGACATCCGCCTATCTCACGCATAGGAAGCTCGACTACAAGGCAGCCCAGGGGTTCAGCGAGGGTTGCAACATCGTCAGCCAGTATGGGCCTGGAAGGCTGTCCGACTTTTACGCCCTGCAAGCGCATGAGGGCTTGATAAGCCTGCGCCTCGTGAAGTTCCATATGGGACGTGACATGGAGTCCGAAACGCTCTGCTTGCCGGCGCTCGGTCCAGACCCGTACGGCGGCGAGTTGGGCCATCGTTCCACTTGGCAGGAAAACGGCGGCCGGCTTTCCTAGCAATGCCGCGATTTTCTGCTCGAGGTGTTCTATCAGATCGCCCTCGCCATAACGATCGTGTTCGACGCCGTTCTCTTCGCACCAGTCGGCCATTTGTCGAAAGAGCATTGCCGGAGAGGGCTCGATAAAGCCGGATACTTGGTGCGAGCAGTTGCGGCGTAAGAGCTTGCGTTCGTTGGCAGATAACATGTTCAGCGTTGGTTGTGTTTTAGGTTGGAGTCGAATCTTAGTCTAAGAAGAAGACGAGGGCAGTCTGGAGTGAACGATGGTGAAGTTGGTAAGGTGGGTGATGCCGGTGTGCGGTTGCGTTTCGGGCCGGCAGGGAAATCTATGGACACCCATTCTTAAAAGACCGAATTCTGACTGTGCGGTTGAGCAGGTCCCGCCTGTCGGCGATCGGCGGCACATGACCCGTAAAAGACATTGGGCGATATTCGGCAAGCGTCTCTTTTAGAGACAGTTTCAGTCATTCACCGACCCGGCTCACCCTCGGATAACGCAATGCCTGTCGGATTAGGCCGCCGTCCGCCGTCAGGCTGCGGACCGGTGCTTGTCCAGGAAGTTCAGCAGCGCTTTGAAGTACGCGTCCTGGTCGTCCCACATCGCCAGATGGCTGCCGGTTTCGCTGATGAACAGTTCGGCGCCGGGAATGAGTCTCGCCTCGCGCCGCTCGCTCGCCGGATTCATCTCGTCGTACCGGGCGCCCATCACCAACGTCGGAGTCGAAATTTTCGGGAGGCTTGCCCATCGGTCCCAG
>DATAIA010000195.1:0-12507 GCA_036262895.1 Xanthobacteraceae bacterium | reverse complement strand
GCAGCAGAATCAGCACCTGCCGCTCGCCACGGAGAATCTGCGCAATCGCCTCAAAGTAGACTTCCGTCTTGCCCGAGCCGGTCACCCCATCAAGCAGGCTGACGGAATAACCGCCTTTCGTGACCGCCTCACGGAGCGCGTCCGCCGCGTCACGCTGCGGTCCGGCAAGCTCCGGATGCTGGAAATCCGGATCGGGCCGCGCCGCAATCGGGTCGGCTGCAAGAGCGATCGCATCAAGCGTGCCTTCATCGACAAGACCATCGATGACGCCCGGCGAAACGCCGGCTTCTTCGGCGACTTCGCGCTTGCCGCGCACCAATCCGTCGGCGAGCACCGCGAGCACACGCGCACGCGCCGGAGTCATCCGTTGCGGCGGTGGCCCCAGAAGTCGCACGCCAACGCGCGGCCGTTCCGGCCCCAGATGCTCCCCCATCCGCAAGGCCATGCGCAGCACCATGCCGCGAGGGCTCAATGTGTAGTCCGCAACCCAATCGACAAAGCGGCGTAATTCCGCGCGCAACGGCGGCACATCGAGCTTTTCCGCAATATCTCTGAGCCGATTATGCAAACCCGGCTTGGGGTTTCCTTCACTCCAGACGGCACCGAGCGCTTCGCGGGTTCCAAGCGGAACGCGCACGACATCGCCGATCGCCACCTCAAGATCGTCCGGCACCCGATAGGAATAGGCCTGATCGAGCGCCACCGGGACGAGAACATCGACAACGCGCTTCACCATGACCTGTTCTTCGCCGCCCCGTTCTTCAATCTGCATTAGCAATCGGTGAAGGAAGGGGGTGCGATAAAGACTGACGTGTCAAGTTGGGTAGATGAGCTCACTTGAAAAGATCGCGCGATCGCTACGCTTCTTTCCCTCCCCCCGCGGAGCGGTGGGGAGGGTGGCATGAACTGAGCAGAGCGAAGTTCATGCCGGGTGGGGGGCGTTGCGGTCGTACAAAGAGTTCCCCCCACCCCTAACCCCTCCCCACCGCAAGCGGGGGGAGGGGAACCGAAACGGCACAGCTCATGTCTGCGCACAAACCCAACCAAACAAACGACATCCCAACGTTCATTGCATCGAACGTTGCTGCCGAAATGGTGCGTTGGCTCGATCACCTCAAAAACGAACGGCGGTTATCGGCAAAAACGCTTGAAGCCTATCAGCGCGACGTCACCCAGTTTCTTGGCTTTCTTGCGGAGCATTTGGGCGCCGCCCCTTCTCTTTCAGCCCTGGCGCGCCTTGAAACCCAGGATGTGCGCGCCTTCATGGCCGCGCGGCGTTCGGAGGGAACGGCCGGCCGATCGTTGATGCGCGCACTGGCCGGCTTGCGCTCATTCGCGCGCTTTCTTGAGCGCAATGGCAAAGGCAAAGTCGGCGCGCTCGCAGCAATCCGCGCGCCCAAGATCGCCAAAACCCTGCCGAAGCCGCTGCCCATTGATAGCGCCAGGCGCATCAGCGATGCCGATCTGCGCGCCGGAGAAGATCGCGAGCAATGGATCCTGGCGCGCGACGCCGCGGTGCTGGCGCTGCTCTATGGCTCCGGGCTTCGCATCTCGGAGGCGCTTGGCCTTAAAACCCGCGACGTACCGCAACCCGGTCGCGGCGATTCGGTCACCGTGATCGGCAAGGGCAACAAGGCCCGCATGGTCCCCGTATTGCCTCAAGTACTGACCTTGATTGCCGGCTACGTGGCGCTTTGCCCGTTTGCGCTTGCGCCCGAAGCAGCTTTGTTTGTTGGGGCGCGCGGCGGGCCGTTGTCGCCACGCATTATTCAACTCGCCATGCAGCGTTTGCGCGGTGCGTTAGGGCTTCCGGAAACGGCAACGCCCCACGCCTTGCGCCACTCGTTTGCCACGCATTTGCTTGTCCGTGGCGGCGATCTCCGCTCGATCCAGGAACTGCTGGGACACGCCTCGCTATCAACCACGCAGATTTACACCGCCGTCGATACGGAACAATTGCTCAAAGTCTATCGCAGCGCCCATCCGCGGGCTTAGAGCATGATCCGGAAAAGTGGGCACCGGTTTTCCGAAAAGATCATGCTCAAACAAAAGGATAGAGCGCGATCGCGCTTTAATCTTTTTTCATCGCGCTCTAGAAACCTCGACATATTTTGCTTGCACGAAACCGCGCTTCGCGACACCGTTCGACGAACCAATAAAGTTTAAGGGGACATCCTCATGAGCGGCGGACACGGACACGGGGCGGAAGCCGGCCACGACGCCAAAAACGAAGGCACCAACAAGCGCATCGCGCTGTTGATTTCCGTGCTGGCGCTGTTTCTCGCTTTCTCCGAAACGCTTGGAAAGAGCGCGCAAACCTCCGCGATCACCTCCAACGTGCAGGCATCCGATCTCTGGGCCTTCTTTCAAGCCAAGACCATTCGCATGACCGTGCTGCGAACCGCCGCCGAAACCATGGAGATCGAAGTCGCCAAAATCACGGATGCTCCCGTGAAGGATTCAATGACCAAGCGCATCGAAGCCTGGCGGAAAACCGCCACGCAATACGATACCGATCCGCAAAGCCGCGAGGGACGCAAGGAACTGATGGAGCGCGCAAAGCAAGCGGAAGAACACCGCGATCTTGAGCTCGCACGCTACCATCACTACGAATTTGCCTCCGCAGCGCTGCAGATCGGCATCGTGCTCTGCTCGGCTTCGGTGATCACCGGAATGATGGTGCTGGTTTGGATCGCTGCCGGCCTGGGCGTAGGCGGATTAGCCTTCATGGCCATCGGCCTGTTTGCCCCGCACGCCGTGCATCTGATGTGATGGGCCTCTTTTGGAGGCGCGGCCGAATTACACCAAGCATCATTGACGAGAAGTCCTTCTCCGCCCTTTCAGGGCGGAGAGAGGGCAGGATCAACTACATATGAATCGAGCGTTTCTCGACCGCCATTGCCGCTTCTTTGACCGCTTCAGATAAGGTCGGGTGCGCATGGCAGGTGCGCGCGATATCCTCCGAGGACGCACCAAACTCCATCGCAATTGCCGCTTCCGCGATCATATTGCCGGCATCCGCGCCGACAATATGGACGCCGAGGACGCGATCGGTTTTCGCATCCGCCAGGATTTTTACAAAGCCATCGGTCGTGAGATTGACCTTGGCGCGGCCGTTCGCGGTGAAGGGAAACTTGCCGACGGAATAGTTCACGCCGGCGGTCTTAAGTTCTTCTTCGCTCTTTCCGACCGAGGCGATTTCGGGGGAGGTGTAGACCACGTTCGGGATCACGTCGTAGTTCACATGGCCCGCTTGTCCCGCGAGCATCTCCGCAACCGCAACGCCCTCATCTTCGGCCTTATGCGCAAGCATCGGTCCGGCAATCACATCGCCGATCGCATAGACGCCGGTAACGTTTGTTTGGAAATGCGGATCGACAACAATGCGCCCGCGCTCGTCCTGTTTGATACCAACCGTCTCAAGTCCAAGTCCGGCCGTATAGGGCACGCGGCCGATGGCCACGAGAACGACGTCGGCTTCGATTGTCTCCGCAGCACCGCCGCTCGCCGGTTCGACTTTTGCCAATAATGTTTTACCGGACGCATCGACCGCAGTGAGTTTGGATGACAATTTGAACGCCATGCCCTGCTTCTGCATGATGCGTTGCACTTGTTTGCAGACTTCACCATCCATGCCGGGCAGAACGCGATCGAGAAACTCGATCACCGTGACCTGCGCACCGAGCCGCCGCCACACCGAGCCGAGCTCAAGACCAATCACCCCAGCACCGACGACCAGCATGCGTTGCGGAACCTTGTCGAGCGCCAAGGCCCCGGTAGACGATACGATCCGCTTCTCGTCGATCGTGATGCCCTTGAGCCGCGCCACATCGGAACCGGTCGCGATTACGATTGCCTTCGTCTCCAGCGTCTCACGCCCGCCATCGGCCTTTTGAACCTCGACACGGCCCGGCGCTGAAATCCGTCCGATGCCTTGATAATTTTCGATTTTATTTTTCTTGAACAGAAAAGCGACACCCTTGACGTTGCCGTCGACGCCCTGGTCCTTGAAGGCAAGCATCGCCGCAAGATCCAACGCCGGCTTGCCGACTTTGATGCCCATGGTTGCAAACGTGTGTCCGGCTTCTTCATAAAGCTCGGAAGCATGCAGCAAGGCCTTCGATGGAATGCACCCGACATTGAGACAGGTGCCGCCAAACGTGTTGTCCTTTTCCACGACGGCCACTTTCATCCCAAGCTGCGCTGCGCGAATGGCGCAGACATAACCACCGGGACCGCTGCCGATGACAACAAGATCGTAGAGCATGACTGGTTTTCCTCAGCGCGGAGGCGCGGTTTGCGCCTCGCCGTGCCAAACAGTTCCTCTCCGCCTCTAACCCGCGGAGAGGCTAACGAAGCAGATTAAAGATCGAGCACCAAACGTGTGGGATCTTCCAGGTTCTCTTTGACGCGCACCAGGAAGGTCACGGCTTCCCGGCCGTCAACGATCCGATGATCGTAAGAAAGCGCGAGATACATCATCGGGCGAATTTTGATTTCGCCACCTACCACGATCGGACGATCCTGGATCTTGTGCATGCCGAGAATGCCGGATTGCGGCGCGTTGAGGATCGGCGTCGACATCAGTGAACCATAGATGCCGCCGTTCGAAATGGTGAACGTCCCGCCTTGCATATCCTCGATTTTGAGCGTGCCCTCACGCGCGCTTTTGCCGAAGCCGGCAATCGTCTTCTCGATGTCGGCAAGCGACAAATGATCCGCTTCGCGAACCACCGGAACGACAAGGCCCTTCTCGGTCCCGACCGCGACCCCGACATGATAGTAGTTTTTGTAGATCAGATCGGTGCCGTCGATCTCCGCGTTGACCGCGGGGATTTCCTTGAGCGCCTGAACGCAGGCTTTCACGAAGAAGCCCATGAAGCCGAGCTTCACGCCGTGCTTCTTTTCAAACAAATCCTTGTACTGGTTACGCACGGCCATCACCGTACTCATGTCGACCTCATTGAAGGTCGTGAGCATGGCTGCGGTGTTTTGAGCATCTTTCAGGCGCCTGGCGATGGTTTGGCGCAAGCGCGACATCCGCACGCGTTCTTCGCGCGCGGCATCATCGGCCGGGGACGGCGCCCGAACCTGCACGGCTGCCGCGACCTGCGGCACCGGAGTTGGCGCTGCTGCTGCCCGTTCGATCGCCTGCAGCATGTCTCCCTTTGTGAGACGACCATCCTTGCCGCTGCCGGGAACAGTCGAAACATCGACTGCATGCTCGCTGGCAAGCTTGCGCACCGAGGGTGCGAGTGGTGCGTCCGAAACCGGAGCCTTGGAAGGCTGTGACGCAGGCTTGGCCGGCGGCGGCTTGGCGGCAGCAGGCGCTGGCTTCGCGGCCGCTGCGCCGGCGCCTTCAGCGATTTGCCCGAGAATAGCACCGGGCGCGACGGTCGCACCGTCTTGCGCCACGATTTCCGCAAGCACACCTGCGGCAGGGGCCGGCACTTCGATCGTCACCTTGTCGGTTTCGAGTTCAACCAGCGGCTCATCAACTGCAACAGGGTCGCCCGGCTTCTTGAACCAGCGGCCAATGGTTGCTTCGCTCACCGATTCTCCGAGAGTCGGAACACGTATGTCTGCCATGGTGGAATTTCGTCCTTGCGATCCCATCGATGCCGCGGCCCTGACAGCCGCGGCGATATTCCTGTTTAATTCAACGCCTCATCGAGCAGAGCTTTGAGCTGCGCGAGGTGTTTCGACATCAAACCGGTTGCGGTTGCCGCGGAAGCCGGCCGACCTGCGTAACGCGGCCGTTTATGGGTGCTCCCTGCTTGGTTTTGCGCCCATTCAATATACGGCTCGACGAAGTGCCAGGCGCCCTGGTTGCGCGGTTCTTCCTGCGCCCAGACAATTTCGGCGCTTTTGAAGCGCGCGAGTTCCTGCGCAAGCGTCTTCATCGGGAACGGATAAAGCTGTTCGACACGCAGCAAATAAATATCGTTGATGCCGCGCTTCTCACGCTCTTCAAACAGGTCGTAATAGACCTTGCCCGAACACAGAACGACGCGCCGGATTTTGTTATCCGGCACCAGCTTTGTTTGCGAACCAGGCTCGGATTGCGCATCGTCCCACAAGAGCCGGTGGAACGAAGTCCCGTTCACAAACTCATCAAGGCGGGATACGGCACGCTTGTGCCGCAACAAGGACTTCGGCGTCATCAGGATCAGCGGCTTGCGGATCTCGCGTTTGAGCTGCCGCCGCAGAATGTGGAAATAATTAGCGGGAGTCGTGCAGTTGGCGACCTGCATGTTGTCTTCCGCGCACATCTGTAAAAAGCGTTCAAGCCGCGCGGAGGAATGCTCCGGACCCTGGCCTTCGTAACCGTGCGGCAACAGGCAGACGAGACCGGACATACGCAGCCATTTGCGTTCGCCCGAGGAAATAAACTGGTCGAACACGACCTGCGCACCGTTGGCGAAATCACCGAATTGCGCTTCCCACATCGTCAGCGCATTCGGCTCGGCAAGCGAATAGCCATACTCGAACCCGAGCACCGCCTCTTCCGACAGCATCGAGTTGATCACTTCGTAACGCGCCTGGCCTTCGCGCAATTGGTTGAACGGCGTGTGGCGCTTCTCACTCTCCTGATCGATCAACACCGAGTGCCGTTGCGAGAACGTGCCGCGCTCGCAATCCTGGCCCGCCAATCGAACGGGGCGGCCTTCAATCAGCAACGAAGAAATCGCCAGTGCTTCGGCGGTTGCCCAATCAATACCCTGACCAGTTTCGATCGCCTTGCGTCGATTTTCAAGAAAGCGCTGGATCGTGCGGTGAATCTGAAAGCCCGAGGGAACCGTGGTAATCTTCTCGCCGATTTCCTTGAGCACGTCCGGTGCAACGCTAGTATTGCCGCGGCGCGGATCATCGCTCTCGCCTGCAATCTTGAAACCTGCCCAGCGGCCGTCCAGCCAATCGGCTTTGTTCGGCTTGTAGCCCTGGCCCGCTTCATATTCGGAATCGAGCTTGGCCCGCCAGTCGGCCTTCATCTTGTCGATTTCGGCTTGCGTCACCACGCCTTCGCCGATCAGCTTGTTCGAATAGATATCGAGCGTGGTCGGGTGCGAGCGGATTTTCTGATACATCAGCGGTTGGGTAAACGAAGGCTCATCACCCTCGTTGTGGCCAAACCGCCGGTAACAGAACATGTCGATGACGACCGGCTTGTGGAATTTCTGCCGGTATTCGGTCGCAACCTTACAGGCAAACACCACGGCTTCCGGATCGTCGCCATTCACATGGAAGATCGGCGCCGCGATCATTTTCGCAACATCGGACGGATAGGGCGACGAACGGCTGTAACGCGGATAGGTCGTGAAGCCGATCTGATTGTTGATGATGAAATGCACGGATCCGCCGGTGCGGTAGCCCTTCAGGTCGGAAAGGCCGAAGCACTCGGCAACGACGCCCTGTCCCGCAAACGATGCATCGCCATGAATGAGCAGCGGCATTACGGAGCTGCGCTCGACGCGGTCGTCATGCTGATCCTGTTTGGCGCGAACTTTGCCGAGCGCGACCGGATCGACGATTTCAAGATGCGAAGGGTTGGCAGTCAGCGAGAGATGTACGCGGTTGTTGTCGAACTCGCGGTCAGACGATGCGCCGAGGTGATATTTGACGTCGCCGGAACCTTCCACATCGTCAGGCGCCCAGGAGCCGCCCTTGAACTCGTGGAAGATCGCGCGGTGCGGCTTCCCCATGACCTGCGCCAGCACATTGAGCCGGCCGCGATGGGCCATGCCGACGACGATCTCTTCGACGCCGAGCGCGCCACCACGTTTAATGATTTGCTCAAGCGCAGGGATCGTCGATTCGGCGCCATCCAGACCAAAGCGCTTGGTGCCGGTGTAACGAACATCGATAAACTTCTCGAACCCTTCCGCCTCGATGAGCTTGTTGAGAATCGCGCGCTTGCCTTCACGGGTGAAGGTGATCTCTTTGTCCGGCCCTTCGATACGCTCCTGAAGCCAGCCCTTCTGGGCGGGATCGGAGATGTGCATGAACTCGATGCCCAGCGTCTGGCAGTAGGTACGCTGCAGAATCGCGACGATCTCGCGCAAGGTCGCAAATTCCAGACCCAGCACATGGTCGAGGAAAATCTTGCGATCGAAGTCGGCTTCGGTGAAGCCGTAGGACCGCGGGTCGAGTTCCTCGTGATCCTTCGGCGGCTCAAGCCCCAACGGATCGAGATTGGCGTGAAGATGACCACGAATGCGGTAGGCGCGAATGAGCATCAGCGCCCGCACCGAATCGCGCGTCTGCTGCTGAACGTCCGCGGGCGAAAGCTCGGCACCCGCAGCCTGCGCCTTCGCCTTGAGCCGGTCGCCAACTGAGCGCTCGAGCGCACCCCAATTTCCGTCGAGGGCCGAAATCAGTTCGCCCTGCGCCGGCACCGGCCAGTTCTTTTTCGACCACGACGCTCCGCGCGCGTTGCGCTGCGCGTCACTGCCTTCATCCCGAAGACTTTGGAAAAATGCGCGCCATTCCGGGTCGACCGAAGCCGGGTTCGACTGATACCGCGCGTGGAGTTCTTCGATATAGGTGGCGTTGCCGCCGTAAAGAAATGAAGTCAGAGCGAAAGCCGCATTCGCATCCTGGCGAGACATTTGCCACACATCCTGAGTAGTCGGCCGGGAAATAAGGGGTCCCGACCGAAAATCCGCCCGTTCCCAGCGGGCAATCCCCTTCGATGCTAGCCTGCTTATCTTATTTAATGCTTTCGCGCCTCAATTAAAGCACCAAGAAATGAATCATCCCTTCAATACTTCAACGAGAGTCTTGCCGATCCTCGCCGGCGAAGGGGAAACGCGGATGCCGGCGGATTCCATCGCCGCGATCTTCGATTCCGCATCGCCCTTGCCGCCGGAAATGATGGCTCCGGCGTGGCCCATGCGCCGCCCAGGAGGGGCTGTGCGCCCGGCAATGAAGCCGACCATCGGCTTCTTGCGACCGCGCTTGGCTTCACTACGCAGGAACTCCGCCGCATCCTCCTCGGCCGAACCGCCGATCTCGCCGATCATGACGATCGCCTCGGTCTGAGGATCGCCCAAGAACATCTCCAGCACGTCGATAAACTCAGTGCCCTTCACGGGATCGCCACCGATTCCAACCGCCGTGGTTTGCCCGAGCCCCTCGCTTGAGGTCTGATAGACCGCCTCGTAGGTCAACGTGCCGGAACGGGAAACGATTCCGACCTTGCCCGGCTTGAAGATGCTGCCCGGCATGATGCCGATTTTGCATTCGCCGGCAGTCATCACGCCGGGACAGTTGGGACCGATCAGCCGCGATTTTGATCCCTGCAGCGCCCGCTTGACTCGCACCATATCGAGCACCGGAATGCCCTCGGTGATGCAGATAATCAGCGGCACTTCGGCCTGGATCGCCTCGCAGATCGCGTCAGCAGCGCCCGGCGGCGGAACGTAAATCACGCTCGCATCGCATTGGGTTTTTTCCTTCGCTTCGGCGACGGTATTAAACACCGGCAATCCGAGATGCTGCGAGCCGCCTTTGCCGGGGGCGACACCACCCAGCATCTTGGTGCCGTAAGCAATTGCCTGTTCGGAATGGAAGGTGCCGTTCTTGCCGGTAAAGCCCTGGCAGATGACCTTGGTATTCTTTCCAATGAGCACGGACATCAGGCGGCTTCCTTCACGGCTTTGACGATCTTTTGTGCTGCATCATCGAGATCATTGGCCGAAATGACGTTGAGGCCTGATTGCGAAATGATCTTTTTGCCGAGATCGACATTCGTTCCTTCAAGCCGAACGACCAACGGCACCTTGAGGCCGACTTCCTTCACCGCGGCAATCACGCCTTCAGCGATCACGTCGCAACGCATGATGCCGCCGAAGATATTCACCAGCACGCCTTTCACGTTCTGATCGGCGGTGATGATTTTAAAAGCGGCAGCAACCTTGTCTTTGGTCGCGCTGCCGCCGACATCGAGGAAGTTCGCGGGCTCCGAGCCATAGAGCTTGATGATGTCCATCGTCGCCATGGCAAGGCCCGCACCATTGACCATGCAGCCGATCGAACCATCGAGCGCAACATAGTTGAGCTCGTATTTGGAAGCTTCGATCTCTTTCTCGTCTTCCTCGGTCAGATCGCGCAACGCGGCAATGTCGGCGTGGCGATAAAGCGCGTTATCGTCAAAGCCGACTTTGGCATCGAGACAGATCAACTGGCCTGATTTGGTGACGACCAGCGGATTGATCTCAAGCAGACTCATGTCCTTGGCGACGAAAGCTTCATAGAGCTTCGGCAGCAAAGCGCCGACCTGTTTGGCGAGGTCATCGGTAAGGCCGAGCGCCTGCGCAACCCGGCGGCCATGATGCGGCATGATGGCGGTCGCGGGATCGACCGAAAAAGTCAGAATCTTTTCCGGGTGCGTATGCGCGACTTCCTCAATATCCATTCCGCCTTCGGTTGAAACAACGAATGCAACGCGCGAGGTGTCTCGATCGACGAGCGCGGACAGATAAAATTCGCGATCGATTGCCGAGCCTTCCTCGATATAGAGCCGGCTGACGACTTTGCCTTGCGGCCCGGTCTGATGCGTGACCAGCGTCGCGCCGATCAGGCGCTGCGCTTCTTTCTTTACGTCATCAATCGATTTGACGACTTTGACGCCGCCGGCTTTACCACGGCCTCCGGCATGGATCTGCGCTTTCACGACCCACACCGGACCGCCAAGATCGTGCGCGGCCTTCACCGCATCTTCGACCGTAAACGCGGCAACGCCGCGAGGAACCGGAACGCCGAACTCACGCAAAACCACCTTGGCTTGATACTCGTGGATGTTCATCCGGTTCTCCCTGAAATATGTCCGGAAAGAAGCTACGCCTGATTACTTCCTCTCCGAACGCAATCGCGCGCGATCGATCACTTGCCGAGATCTGGCGCGATTTTTCGACAAGCCTCGACCAGCGACTGAACGGACGCAACCGATTTATCGAACATTTCGCGTTCAGCCGAATTGAGCTCGATTTCCACGACGCGCTCAACGCCCTTTGCGCCGATGATTACCGGCGCTCCGACGTAAAGATCGCGCACGCCGTATTCGCCGTTGAGGT
Source organism: Xanthobacteraceae bacterium (assembly GCA_036262895.1). GTDB lineage: Bacteria > Pseudomonadota > Alphaproteobacteria > Rhizobiales > Xanthobacteraceae > AP-16. The sequence goes on along the minus strand of DATAIA010000195.1, from coordinate 1,432 downwards.
AAACAGCGCTGGGCATGACCCGTTTCTTATCCCGCAAATAGCTCTCCGCCATCGCAATCGCCGATGCTGCCGGCGCATAGAACGCCGATCCAGTTTTGAGCAGATTGACGACTTCCGCGCCACCATCGCGCGTACGCTGCACAATCGCATCGAGCCGCTGCTGAGACGTCCACCCCATCTTGATCAGGTCGGGGAGCGGAATACCGGCTACAGTAGAATAACGCACCAGCGGAACCATGGTGTCGCCGTGGCCACCAAGCACGAAAGCCGTGACATCTTCGACCGAGACATTGAATTCGTCAGCCAGGAAATAGCGGAAGCGCGCCGAATCGAGCACGCCCGCCATGCCGACCACCATGTTCTTGGGCAGGCCGCACGCCTTCTGCAGGGCCCACACCATCGCATCGAGCGGATTGGTGATGCAGATGACAAACGCATTCGGCGCGTATTTCTTAATTCCTGCCCCGACCTGCTCCATCACCTTGAGGTTGATGCTCAATAGGTCGTCCCGGCTCATGCCCGGCTTGCGCGGCACTCCGGCCGTTACGATGCAGACATCGGCGCCTTCAAGGGCGTCGTACGAATTGGCACCCGAGAAATTGGCGTCAAACCCATCGATCGGCGAAGATTCGACAAGATCAAGCGCTTTGCCCTGGGGAGTGCCTTCCGCGATATCGAACAGAACGACGTCGCCAAGTTCTTTGAGACCGGCGAGATGAGCGAGCGTGCCACCAATCTGGCCGGCACCAATCAATGCAATTCTGTTTCGCGGCATGAGAGTCATATCCTTCGGATTTAGAACATGATCCGGAAAGCCTGGATCCGCGCAGGCGGGTGCGGATGCCGGTGTTCCAATAAAATCATGCTCGCAGTGAACGTTTCGAGCGGCTCATTAGCCCTTTCGGATGCTCGGTTCAAGGTTCTGGCATACCAGAGTTTACAAGCCCTCAATCAGGTTTCAACAATGCCTTCTGTCGAACCGCTGGCGGTGGAATCGCGCCGGCCATGGGGCAACGCAAGATACGAATGCGAGCGCATCTCAATGAGCCGGGAGACGGTGCGCTGGAATTCCAAGGCCTCGTACCCCTCCTGACCAAGATAAAGGCCCACCGGCTCGGCCTCCGCTGAAGCAATGAGCTTGACCGCATTGTCGTAGAGCGCATCAATCAGGGTAATAAAACGTTTCGCCTCGTTGCGCTTTTCGGGCCCCATCACGGGAATCCGATCGAGCACGATTGTGTGGAACGCGTGGGCGATCTTCAGATAGTCCTCGGCCCCAAGCGGCATTTCGCAGAGTTCATGGAAACTTAGCCGCGCCACCCCCATCGCTGCCCGTGGAATGTGAACGGCACGGCCTTTCACCATCAGATCAAGCGCAGCCCCATCCTCTTCGGGAACGAGGCGCCGCCATGCAGTTGAAAGTGCTGCCTCG
>DATAIA010000194.1:0-6729 GCA_036262895.1 Xanthobacteraceae bacterium | reverse complement strand
GCCGTTGAGCGCGGCCGCAATTTCATTCGTCAGCGGTTCAATATTGGCTGTTTCGTTGCGTACCGGCACGATGACCGACAGCGCCGGTCCGGTCGATCGATCGGCAGGTGTATGCGTTTCGGCCATTCCAGAAATTCCATCAAACGCCATCATCCCAAGCGGGATCATGCCGTGTCACTACAGCGGGACAATGTGAAGGGCTAGAGCCTCAGGGACCCACCTTGCTCGGACCATGTCCCAGATACTGCATGGCAATTCGCCCGGCAACTTTCTTGACACGCTCCCAGGACGGGCCCGCCAAGGCGTGAATGCGTTGATCCGGGCCAACTGCAAATCCAAGCCGACGGACGGCAAACCAGTTGCGCACCAGCACGGCCCCGAAGCCGCCCACGAAAGCACCGGCGATGACATCGCTCGTGAAATGCGCCGAAATAGCAACCCGGCTGATTGCGATGATGACGGCGTAAACCCACATCACGACACGCAGACGAGGAAAGAGTGCCCCCATCGCAACGGCGGCTGCGAAAGCCGTCGTGCTATGGCCCGAAGGCAGGCTGGCGTATTCCGGCCGCCAGGAAAACGGCATGTAAGCAAAGGGGCCGAGATGAGAAGGACGGACCCTGCCGATAATGCGCTTCAGAATTGTAAAAGTAAGTCCGGGCAATCCGATTGCGACAAATAAAAACCCGCACCGCACCATGATTGCCACCAGCACATCATTGGTCATGCGGCCAAGCGCCGGCGTTGCAATGAAGGCCAGCGCCAGAAAGGCGATTCCCAGAGGAAATAAAAAATATCCCGATTTTCCGAAGTCCGTAATTTCATCGAACGTTTCGACAACCAAGATCGGCAGCAGCCGTTGCGCGTCAAAAGCCCGTTGGTCCACATAAATCATCGCCGCAGCCACCAACGCGACCGCGCTGAGAAGACCAACGCTGAATACGCGCGCCGACGGCCATAACATTGCCGATGCAGATGGATTTCGTGGAGTGCGCACAAGCGCGAGGAAGCAGCCAATTAGAATGGCTAATGTTTGCTGCGCGCCGTTTATCTTGGTGCGCGCGCCGTGTTCAATGCCTCCGGTAGCGCCCACTACCGCGCCTCCGAACGATAGACCGCAATCGTAATCCAGCGGCCGCCATTATAGTTGATGGCTTCAAACCGTGGTCCCTGCCCATACAGCAGTCCGATTGCTTCCGCGCGTTTGGCGAAGGCACGTTCCTGGCGCGCTTCAACAAATGCAAAACGGCATGAGCCGCCTTTCAGAAAATCGGCAGCCCTCGATGCATCAATCAAATGAACTGAAGTGCCGAGGAGAAAGACCAGGCTTGGCTCGTGATAGCCGACAGCCGCAAAAGACGGATTCTCGCAATCTGTGTTCAGCATCCGCTCCAGCATTGCACTGGGGAACAGAGGCAAAAGCAACGGCAACACGATGCCGAATACCGTAACAGACATCAACTGGGCGGAAACCGCCGCGCGCGCCAGCGACCGGGCGGCGCCATCCGACTCATAAAGGCGCCAGGCAAAAAATCCGAAGATGACCGACAAGCCCGCGAGCAGCCACGCGACCAGGCCGAGTTGATGGCGCAAAATAATAAGGCCCGCGATCGCAGCAATCGCCGGAATGGCAGCAAAAACCGGCCACTGCACGGTTGACCGGACCACCCATCGGACCTTCGAGAGTGTGCCATGCTCGATCGTCCACGCGGTCAAGATCGCGATCGCCGGATAGAGCGGCAAAACATAGTGAGGCAGTTTGGTGATGACGAGTTCAAAGACGATCCATGACGGAACCAGCCATGCGAGCAGAAAACGAATTTCCGGAACCCGCCTGTTGGCCCAGACGTCTGGTGCAGCCATCGCCGCCAGCGGAGCGCCCGGCCAGAACGTCAACCAGAACAGGAGGAGATAAAACAGCGGCGGTGCACCATGGGCCTCCTGACCGCTGAATACTTTGCTCAACAAATCTTGGCCGACGGACTCCACGAAGAATGTTTCGCCCGACCGGCCAATGATTGCAACAAACCACGGCAGCACAAGCGCAGCCAGCCACAAAACGCCGAAAGCAGGCCGCAGAGCCAGCAACCATCGCGCCGAGCGATCGGTGACAGCGAGCGTGACGACGGCAAGGCCGATCACCATGATGATGAGCGGACCCTTTATCAGAACGCCAGCAGCAATTGCCGTCCAGAACAGCGCAGGCATCCGCCACCCGACTGCATCGTCGGGCTTGCGCAAATAGACTCTGGCAAGCGCGCCCATCGCCGCGAGGGTGGTCAAGAGCAGCATCGCATCGGTTTTGGCGAGCCGCGCTTCGATTCCGAGAAGAATGGAACAGGCGAGCATTACCCCCGCGAGATAAGCCGCTCGGCGCGACCCCAACGCCAACCCAGTCCAATAGGTCAGCAACACGGCCCCAATGGCCGCAAGCAGCGATGGCATCCTGTAAAGCCAGATCGTCGTTCTTGCTTGCGGAATGCCGAGTGCTTCACCCGCCCGGACAAAAGCGGCCTGCATCCAGTAGATACCTACCGGTTTTTTGTATCGGACTTCGTCCTGGAAGCGGATATCGACGTAGTCCCCGCTTTCGATCATCTGCTTAGTGGCTTGCGCAAAGCGCGTCTCATCGCGATCGATCGGCGGGATATTGAAAAATCCGGGAATAAAACTGACAAGCGATACCAATACGAGAAAAGTCACAGCGCGCCTGTGTGAGGCGGTGGCAAAATCAAGCAGCGCGGCGCCCGCATTGCGCAGCGACCAAAACGCTCCCGGCTGTTCCGCAGTAAACGTGCCCATCTCATCCCGTTTCGCAAAACGGGCGGACAATAGAGAAAACCGGGAGGATGGGAAAGCAGGTTTGGCCCATCACGGAAGGTAAAACGGAAAAGTCATTCCGGGCCGCCGTGGAAAGCTTTGCCCGGCCTTAAAGGCCGGGCAAGCCGCTAATCTAAGCACCCAAGACCTTATGCTGGGATAATCGCTATGATCTCGAGCGTATCCGGATCGAGGATCACCACCTCGTCATGGACTACGATGTACCTATAGCCTCGGTATTGAGGAACGATCGTCACGATATCAGGCGGCAAAACGACCGCGCGCGTTCGAATTTCAGTGGGAATACGCGTACCCACGCGCACCTGGAACGTGGGATTATCGATCCGCGCTTCCGACGATCTGGTGATTACCGTCTCGCGGATGCGAGTGCGCTGGTCGTTCGAAAGCGAAACCGACCGGCCATCGCCGCCACCCTCGCGTTGACCCGATTGTTCTCGACGCTCATCCATCCGCTGGCCGGACTGGTCCCGGCGCTCGTCCATTCGTTGGCCTTGCTCCCTGCGCTGGTCGGTTCCCTGACCTGAACGCTGGCCTCGCTCGTCACGTTGACCGGCTCGGTCGCGGCGGTCTTCCTGGCGCTGACCCGAACGCTGGCCTCGATCCTCGTCTCGTTGGCCGGCTCGGTCCCGCCGATCCTCCTGGCGCTGCCCGGAGCGTTGGCCTCGCTCCTCGCCGCGTTGCCCGGAACGTTGGCCCTGGTCTTGATTACGCTGGCCGCTTTGTTCGCGACGGTCCTCTTGACGTTGACCGGACCGCTGGCCCCTCTCCTCGTTGCGCTGCCCAGTCTGCTCGTTCTTGTTGCCCTCTCGCTGTCCAGAGCGCTGACCGCGGTCTTCGTTGCGCTGCTGCCCTCTGTCCTGACCCATCTGACGTCCTGATGGCCGGGAGGACTCGCCTGCCCGCTGTCCGCCTCTTTCGGTTTCAGCCGCGCCGGAACGCCCTGAGGCGCCGCCCGATTCTGAACGGGATTGCCCCGACGAACCGTGGCCCATTGCACCGCCACCTGATTGCCCTGAGGAGCCTTGGCTCACACCGCCCCCGGAGGTGCCGGACGAGCCGCCTGCGCCTGATCGATCGGATTGCGCGCCGGCAATTGAAGCCCCTGCGATCAGGGCCACTGCTGTAGTGGTAAGCAACAAGCTTTTTCTCATAGAGGCTCTCCTCTCTGGATGACCCCTGTGCTGTTGCTCCAAAAACGCGCCGCGTCACTCAAAGTTCCTAATAGGGGGGAAATCATGAGTATTGTGGTATATTTGATGCATTTTCTCGAACTCCAAACATTCATTCATAATGCGTGTATGAGAAAACTGAAAAATCTGATCGATAAAAAACAATTTCAAACATATTCAAACGCATTCGGCGCCGCTTGAGGCGACGCCGAATAACGCACCGATCAAATTGTTTTGTTTCTTTAGTTTGGCAGCGCAGTTTTCTTTATCGGAGGGAATGCCGCGTTCACTTGCGAGCCACGCAACAGATCAACAGCCATATGCAACGCCTTGTCGTCTTTCGGATCGGGCGGAACATAGGATTGCGATCCGGTTTGTTCCTTTTCGTCGTTCTTCAAGTGGCCCCGCAGCGACGCCTCGCTGGTCACATCGGCTCGCCCTTTGAGCGCCTCGGGCAGATCCTGCAGCACTTCGATCTCCGGCTTGATGCCCTGGGCCTGGATCGATCGACCGGACGGGGTGAAATATCGGGCGGTTGTCAGACGCAGCGCTCCGCTGCCTGCGCCCAACGGAATAATGGTCTGGACCGACCCCTTACCGAAAGAACGCGTTCCCAAAATCGTCGCCCGCTTGTAGTCCTGCAGAGCACCAGCGACGATTTCGGAGGCCGAAGCCGAGCCGCCATTGATCAGCACGATTAGCGGTTTGCCCTTGGTCAGATCACCTGCGTTGGTGCGCGCCGTAAAGCGTTGCGTATCTTCCGCGGTACGGCCCCTGGTCGAAACGATCTCGCCCCGGCTCAAAAATGCGTTTGAGACCGAAATTGCCTGATCGAGCAGACCACCGGGATTGTTGCGCAGGTCGAGAATATAGCCCTTCAGCTTATCCTCAGGAATTTGGTTGGAGAGATCCGCAATCGCCTTTTTCAAGGAATCGGTTGCTTGTTCATTGAACTGAGTGATCCGGATATAGGCGACATCATCGCCTTCTTTATGAGAGCGAACGGAGCGAACCCGGATCGTATCGCGCACCAGGGCAACCTCTATCGGCGTGTCTTGTCCTTTGCGCGAAATTTTCAGGCGGATCTTGGTGTTCACCGCGCCGCGCATCTTGTCGACGACCTGATTGAGCAGCAATCCCTGAACCGGTTCGTCGTCCAGATGGGTAATAATGTCGCCGGCCAGAATTCCGGCCTTGGCGGCGGGCGTGTCGTCGATGGGGGCAACCACCTTCACCTGGTTGTCTTCCATCGTGACTTCCATGCCTAGGCCACCGAACTCTCCCCGGGTCTCGATTTGCATGTCGCCGAAATTTTTGGCGTCCATGTAACTCGAGTGCGGATCAAGGCCGCTGAGCATCCCATTGATGGCAGACTCAATGAGCTTGGAATCGTTCGGTTTCTCCACGTAGTCGGCGCGGACACGATCGAAGACGTCCCCGAAGAGACTCAGCTGACGATAAGTTTCGGCGGAGACTTTCGAGGATTGGGCGCCCTTGGCTTGCGCTCCGACCAGCAGAAAGCCCGGCTGGGTTATCAGCGCGGTCAGAGTTGCACCCGCCGCGGCACCGAGGAGAATTAAGGTTGCCTTCCGCATGTTCCGAACTTTTCCTTTTTACTGAAGCTTACGCGCAGCACCATCAAGCATGGCATTTCGACGGGCTCAATGGAACAATCACCGTTGGCGACATTGTAAGCCAGGGAATTGTAACCAAGTAAATTTTGCAGCCAAGTAATCAGATGCCCTCGCCATACAGCGCTATTTGTCGCGCCGATATGGCAATATGGCGGCGGGCCGATGTCACAGCCTTGTGATCGCAGCCGTTTTCCCGACATTCCCGCTTCCTTCCCCAGGAAAGGCATGGCATTGCGCTTAAGTGGAGAAATCCGCACCGGCGAAATGATCAATCGGAATGACGGCGTTTTAGCCGACGCCGCAGTTTGGGGAGGACAAAATGAGCCGAATATCTTGGATCAGCGCTGCCGTTTTGGGATTTGCTGCTTTTGCATCCGGCGCATCAGCTCAGGATACTGTTCGCGTTCGCGGTACGCTGGAGCGGGTGGATGGCCCGGTTTACGTGGTCAAAATGCGGGACGGATCGGAAGCCAAGGTCACCCTCGCCGATAACGCGCCTATCGTCGCGATCGTTAAAGCCTCACTTTCCGACATCACGCCTGGAAAATTCATCGGCGTCACGGGAATGCCCCAAGTCGATGGAAGCCAGAAAGCAGTAGAAGTTCACATTTTTCCTGAAGCGATGCGTGGAACGGGTGAAGGTCACTATGCCTGGGATCTGCGCCCGCAAAGCACGATGACCAACGCCAACGTTGAACAGTCCGTGACCAGCGTCGACGGCCAGACGTTGAGCGTCAAATTCAAGGATGGTGAAAAGAAAATCATCGTGCCGCCAGATACGACCATCGTGACCTACTCTCCCGGCGACAAAGCAGAGCTTAAACCCGGCACCAAGATCTTCATCGCCGCGGCCAAGAAGCAACCCGATGGAACGCTGCAGGCGCCACGGATCAACTACGGCAAGGATGGCATCACGCCGCCGATGTGAAGTCTGATCCTAATCAGGCTCTTGAGCGAAAAGATGCCCCCGCCATCGGCGGGGGCATTTGTTCTTCATCTTCGCGTTGGCCGATTTGGCCAGCCTCGATCTTGGAACAATTTGGACGGTCGCGCGTTACGGCGGTCATTGAAGCACCGGGGGTGCT
>DATAIA010000193.1:0-14495 GCA_036262895.1 Xanthobacteraceae bacterium | reverse complement strand
CCTCTACGCTGGTTGAGTTCAAAACAGTCGGTTAGCCCTTATCCATGACCAGTACTATTTATCGTACTTTCGACCATCACATTCCCGAGCTTTCGGATTCCTCTATTCTGGTTACCGGCGGCACCGGCTCGTTCGGCCGGGCGTTTGCCAGCCATCTGCTGTCGCACATGCCTCCGCGCCGGCTCGTCATCTTCTCCCGCGACGAGCAGAAACAAGAGCAGATGGCGCGCGCACTCCAGGGGAGCCATCCGGCGTTGTTTGACAGGCTGCGGTTTTTCATCGGCGACGTGCGCGATACGTCTCGTCTCGAAATGGCGATGAGGAATGTCGATTTTGTTGTCCATGCGGCTGCCCTGAAGATCGTACCGACAGCCGAATACAATCCGTTCGAGTGCATTCTGACCAACGTGCATGGTGCGGAGAACGTAGTGACCGCCGCGCTGCGGGCGGGCGTTAAGAAAGTGATCGCGCTTTCGACCGACAAGGCGGCCAACCCAATCAATCTATACGGCGCTTCGAAGCTCGCATCCGATAAAATTATGGTGGCGGCCAACAATCTCTCAGGCAGGAGCGGTCCGTCGTTTGCGGTCGTGCGCTACGGTAACGTCATCGGTTCGCGCGGTTCGGTGGTACCGTTGATTCGGGATCTGGCAAGGAACGGCGCTAAGGCGATTCCGATCACTGATCCCCGTATGACACGGTTCTGGATTACGCTCGATCAAGGCGTTGCGTTTGTGCTGTCATCGTTGGCCTTGATGCGGGGCGGGGAGATTTTTGTCCCAAAAATTCCATCGATGCGGATTACCGATCTGGCACGCGCTATCGCGCCGGGTCTGCCACACGAGTTGATCGGAATTCGGCCAGGGGAGAAGCTGCACGAGGTGATGATCACCGAAGATGATTCACGCATCACCGTGGAGCTTCCAGATCGTTATGTCATCTGTCCGCCGCTACTGGATTGGTCTGCGACGCATTTGAAGGCGCTTGACGCCAAACCAACTGCTGAGGGATTCCGTTACGCTTCCGACAGCAACTCCGAATGGCTGGACGGGGACGGCTTGAACGCCCTGATTGCTCGCAACGCTGCATGAGCGATACACACACTTTTTTGCCATACGGACGGCAGTCGATCGACGCCATTGATGTTGCCGCCATTGTGGCTGCGGTCCAGGATGAATTTCTCACCACAGGGCCGAAGGTTGCTGAGTTCGAGCAAGCATTTGCGCGGACCACAGGGGCTGTGCATGCGATTGCTTGCAATAGCGGTACTGCCGCGCTGCATCTTGCAGCGCTCTCACTTGATCTCGGGCCGGGCATGGCAGCCATCGTGCCGACGATTACGTTTCTGGCAACTGCCAATGCAGTGCGGATGACAGGCGCGGAGGTCGTGTTCGCAGACGTCGACCCCGACACTGGATTGATGACTGCGCAGACGCTCGAGCAAGCCCTCGTACGTGCACAGGCGGCCGGCCAGAAGGTTGTGGCCGCGTTCCCGGTTCATCTCAATGGCCAAGTCTGCGACATGGAGGCGCTTGCGCAGATCGCTTCCGATCAGGGGTTCGCGCTTGTGGAGGATGCTTGTCATAGTTTGGGTGCTGCGAACATCGGTGCTGCGGATCGATCGCAGATCGCGTGCTTCTCTACTCATCCGGTCAAGGCGATCGCGACGGGAGAGGGGGGGGTCGTTACAACTCGCGACGGTAGGCTTGCGGAACGCATGCGTAAATTCCGCAACCATGGCATGTCGCGTGATCCGGCCATGTTCGAGAATCGAGACGATGCGTTCGGAAATGGCGAGTTGAACCCCTGGTACTATGAAATGGCGGACGTGGGCTGGAATTATCGCATGCCAGATATCCTCTGCGCCCTCGGTCTCAGCCAGCTTTCCAAGCTGGAAGGTTTCTTCGCGCGCCGGCGCGAGATCGCGGCGATGTACGATCGCGCGCTTGCGCCGCTTGCCCCGCGTTTGCGTCCTGTCCCGCATGGTTCGGCGCCGCACGGTTGGCATCTCTATGTCGTTCTGATCGATTTTGCAGCGCTGGGGCGTACGCGCGCGCAGGTAATGCGCAGTCTTCGCGAGCGAGGTATCGGCACGCAGGTTCATTATCTACCGGTTCACCGCCAGCCCTACTATCGCAAGCGCTACGGCAACCTGAATCTCCCCGGATCGGCCGCTTATTACGACCGTTGTCTTTCCATTCCGATGTATCCTGCCATGACCGACACCGACGTGGTTCGCGTTGTCGATGCGCTCGCCTGCGAGATTGCGGGCTGAGACCATGATCCGCTTTTGCAGCCGCTGTCTTTATCCGGACTCAAAGCCGGATCTCTGGTTTGACGCGCGCGGCGTCTGCTCGGCCTGCATCGGGTTCGAGCAGCGCAAGGAGGTAGACTGGGAGGAGCGGCGACGTGAGTTTATTGCCGTCACCGACAGGTATCGGTCGAAGGGTGGTTCGAACTACGACTGCGTGGTTCCCGTCTCGGGCGGCAAGGACTCGACTTACCAAGTCGTGCGGTTGTTGCAAGAGGGGCTTAACCCGCTGTGCGTCACGGCGATGACCGACTCTCTATCCGAAATCGGCCGACGCAATCTTGAGAACATCTCCAAGCTTGGTGTCGATCACATTGAGATCACGCTTAATCCGGTGGTGCGTCGGCGCATCAACCGTCTCGCGCTGACTGAAATAGGCGACATCTCTTGGCCGGAACACGTTGCTATCTTTACAGTGCCGGTCCGCATCGCAACCCAGCTCAGGGTGCCAATGCTAGTGTGGGGCGAGAACTCGCAAAACGAATACGGTGGCCCAGCCGCGGCGCAAGAGAACAACGTGCTCGACCGGCGCTGGCTTGAGGAGTTTGGTGGGCTTTTGGGCCTACGGGTGTCCGACCTCGTGGGTCTTGGGGGCATCACCGGCCGCGATCTGATCCAGTATTCCTACCCAAGCGACAACGATTTGAAATCAACCGGCATCACTGGCATTTTTCTCGGCTATTACTTTCCATGGGATGGCTATCAAAATGCTCTGATCGCGCAGGGTTATGGGTTTGAGACATTGCCGACGATGGTCGAGGGGTCGCTGGCGAACTACGAGAATCTCGACAATTATCAGACCGGCATCCACGACTACTTCAAGTATCTGAAGTTCGGCTTCGGCCGCGCGACCGACATCGCCAACAATCATATCCGGCGGGGACGGCTGTCGCGCGAGGATGCCGTCTCGATGGTCAAGCGCCACGATGGGAAGTTCCCTTGGACCTATTTGGGGCGGTCGATCGCGGAGATCCTGCGTGAGATCGACATGACGGTCGACGAGTTCATGGCGGTCTGCGATCGCTTCACCAATAAGCGTCTGTTCAAGGCCGACAACCGCGGCAAGCCGGTGCGCGATCGCGAAGGCAATCTCGTGCCTGTATTCGAGCTGAAGTGAGTGCAGTCGTGACTGCAGGTCTGACCGTTGTCGTGGACTACGGATTATGCAACGTCGATTCGATGGTGCGTGCGCTTGAGGAATGCGGCGCTCGTGAGGTTGAGCGCACCCGCGATCCGCGTCTGGTCGCACGGGCGGATCGCATTGTGTTGCCGGGCGTTGGCACATTCGCCGCAGCGATGCGCAATTTGCGCGAATGGCATCTGCTGGACGTGATTCGTGAGGCGAGCGCGCGCGGTAACGTGCCGTTTCTCGGCGCCTGCCTTGGTATGCAACTGATGGCGACGCGTGGCACAGAGGGCGGGGCTTCAGGGGAAACCGAGGGCATTGGTTTGGTGTCCGGGGATGTTGTGCGGCTTGAGCCGACGGAGCTCAACGAGCGTCTCCCGCACATCGGCTGGAACGAGGTTGATGCGCGCGTCGACAGTGCGCTATTTGCGGGACTTTCGGCTGGAAGCGATTTCTATTTCGTGCACAGCTATCACCTTCGCTTGTCGCAAACTGCGGATGAGGCCGCGCGAACGCCCTATTGTGGAGGATTTACGGCTGCCATTGAGGCGCGCGACAAGCCGGTCTTCGGCACCCAGTTCCATCCCGAGAAGAGCCAGCGGAATGGCTTTGCTCTAATACGTAATTTTCTGGCCGTCTGATCTGCCATGCTGAAGACGCGCATTATTCCGACTCTGTTGTTTAAGAATGTTGGCCTTGTAAAGGGAAAGGAATTTGATTCCGGGCGACGTGTCGGAGCGGCCCTTCAGTCGATCCGCGTCTATAATTTGCGTGAGGTCGATGAGCTTGTGTTTCTCGATATTGCGGCGACCCCATCTGGTGCACGTCCTGATTTTCGCGAGATCGATGAGTTGGCCGATAACTGCTTCATGCCGATGACGGTTGGTGGTGGGGTCAAGTCGCTCGACGATATCCGCGATCTCCTTGCGGTCGGGGCCGATAAAGTGGCGATCAACAGTGCTGCAGTCGAAACGCCTGAGCTTGTGCGCGCCGGTGCGAACGAGTTCGGCTCACAGTGCATTGTCGTATCGATTGACGTGCGGCACGGCGCGGACGGCAAGGCGGAGGTCTTCACCCATTGTGGCACCAGGTCAACCGGCCGCGATGCGGTCTCATGGGCCAAGCGGGTCGAAGAACTGGGCGCTGGCGAGATTCTTCTAACCTCAATCGAGCGTGACGGCATGATGGCGGGCTATGACGTTGAGCTCGTGCGCGATGTCGCCGCCGCAGTGAATGTCCCCGTGATCGCCTCGGGCGGCTGTGGCAACTATGGTCACATGGCGAGCGTTCTGGCGAACACGCGCGCCAGTGCGCTTGCGGCAGCATCGATCTTTCATTTCACTGAGCAGACCCCGCGCGAAGCAAAGCGTCATCTCGCCGGCCTCGGGCATCGGGTCAGGCTTGCGACATGACTACAGCCGTCATTGTCCAGGCACGAGTCGGGTCGAGTCGACTTCCCGGTAAGGTCGTGCTTGATCTCGGCGGCCGGCCGGTGCTGGATCACGTGCTGCGCCGCTGCCGCGCCATTCCCGGCGCGGACGTTGTCGTGTGCGCGATTGCGGACGAGGAGAACACGCCGCTTCCGTCGATCGCCGAGACATGCGGCGTGGAGGTGTTTGTTGGTCCAGTGCGGGACGTTCTCGCGCGTTACGCGGGCGCGGCGCATAGGGTCAAAGCGGATGTAGTGGTGCGGATCACCAGCGATTGCCCGTTAATCGACCCGATTGTTTGCGGCCAGGTGATCAGAATGCTCACCGAATCCGGCGCCGAATACGCGAGCAATATTCAGCCGCGGACCTATCCTAAGGGGCTTGATTGCGAAGTTTTCACGTATGCATTGCTGGAACGTGCGAATGCGGCAGCGACAGAAGTGTCTGATCGCGAGCATGTCACGCCGTGGATGTTGCGGGTTCCTGCTCTGAGGACGGCGAACCTGTCCTCAACTGACGCTCGGCTTGCCGAGCAGCGTTGGACGCTCGATTATCCGGAAGATCTCGAATTCCTGCGTAAGGTCTGCGCGTTATTGCCATCCCGCATGGCGCATTTCGACGAAATTGCCGCATTGCTGCGCACGCGGCGCGATCTTCTGGCCATTAATGCGCAGGTGTCCGACACCCCCTCTAACAAAACTACGGTTGCCAAGGTATGAATGATCGTCAGGTTGAATTTTGGCGCGGTGACTTCGGCAACGCGTACACGAACCGCAACAATCTGCAGCCGGCGCTCGCGCGTGCGCGTGTTGCGATGTGGTCGAGCATTCTGCGCCACACGGTCAGCTCTCCGCCGACATCGATCCTGGAGGTCGGCGCCAACATCGGCATCAACCTGCGGGCGCTGAAGGTTTTGACGGGGGCTCGCCTGATGGCGCTCGAGCCGAACGACAAAGCACGCGGCATACTGCTCGAAGATGAAGTCGTGGCCGCTGATGATGTGAAGGCGGGAATTGCCTCCAAGATCGCCTGGCCAGATGCCGCTGCAGATCTGGTGTTCACTTCCGGGGTCTTGATCCATATCCATCCAGACCGGTTGCATCCGTCGATGCAGGAAATCCATCGTTGCTCGGCCCGCTGGATTTTGTCGATCGAGTATTTTGCCGACAGCCCGACCGAAGTCTCCTACAGGGGGAATTCCGAGGTGTTGTTCAAGCGAGACTTCGGCTCCGAATGGCTGGAGTTGTTTCCGTCGCTGCGGCCGGTCGCGTACGGGTTCGAATGGAAGCGAGTGACGGGGCTCGACAATCTGACCTGGTGGCTGTTCGAGAAGCCATAAGCTGCGCGCTTGGCTGATTGAAGGATAAACGATGAAGTCCTGCTCAAAATGTGTGATGCCGGAAACGGCGGAAATGCTTGGTTTCGACAACCATGGTGTCTGCTCGGTTTGTCGGCAGGTTGAATTCAAGCAGAGCGCGATCGCGGAACATCCGTCTGTGCGTGAGGGCAGTAAGCGGTGATGCTTCAAGATCACATCGGCTACGAGATGCACGCGCTTGCATCCACACTGTTTCCTATTTGCCGGAGCATCACAGGAGAGGGCGTTCGTCGCAGCTTTGCGATCCTACGCAGCCAACTTCCTGATTTGAAAACCTACGAAGTTCCAAGCGGCACCCAAGTGTTCGACTGGATCGTCCCGCCAGAATGGAACATTCGCGCGGCCTACGTTGTCGCGCCTGACGGTCAGCGGGTGATCGACTTCGATGATAATAATCTGCACGTCGTCAGCTATTCGGAACCGGTCGATCGTGAGGTGCCGCTCTCCGAGTTGCAGGAGCACCTCTATTCGATACCAGAACAGCCCGATGCGATTCCTTATGTCACGAGCTATTATCAGCGACGTTGGGGTTTCTGTTTGCCGCATCGGCAGAGGCAAGAGCTTGTGGAAGGTACCTATCGCGTCAAGATCGACTCTACGCTCGAGCCCGGTTCATTGACATACGCCGACCTTGTCGTGCCCGGGGAAAGCTCGAGTGAGGTGCTGATCTCGACCTATATTTGCCACCCATCGCTCGCGAACAATGAGCTCTCCGGGCCAGTTGTGGCTACCTTTCTGGCCAAGTGGGTTATGTCGCTGCCGCGCCGCAGGTTGACCTATCGCTTTGTGTTCGTCCCCGAGACGATCGGTGCCATCACCTACGTGAGCCGGAATTTGCAGGTGCTGAAAGGTTGCACGGTCGCGGGCTTCAACGTCACCTGCGTGGGCGATGATCGGACTTATTCGTTTCTTCCATCACGTCTCGGGGACACATGGTCCGACCAGATCGCACTGCATGCACTCAAGCATGTCGCGCCGTCGTTCACGCGATATTCTTTCCTTGATCGCGGCAGCGATGAGCAACAATACTGCGCCCCGGGCGTCGATCTGCCCGTAGTGTCCGTGATGCGGTCGAAGTATGGCACCTATCCGGAGTATCATACGTCACTCGACGATTTGTCGTTCGTCACGCCTACAGGGCTCCTCGGAGGCTTCACGGCGCTGCGCCGATGTCTTGAGTCCATCGAGGCCGACGAAATATACCGGACGCTCGTAACCTGCGAGCCCCAGATGGGACGCCGTGGCCTTTACAACACGCTCGGCACTGGACGCTCGGAGCGTATGCAGCGGGTGCGTATGGACTTGATTGCCTATTGCGACGGCCGCCATAGCCTGTTGGAAATCGCGGAAATCATTGGCATTCCTATCTGGGAGTTACATGCGGTTGCTGACGAGCTCGTGCAGCATCGTCTTCTCGTGAAACTACGTTCCGCCGAACAGAAAGTAGCTGTCCATGGATAAGCCTAACGTCGCAGACCACTACAACGCCGAGGCGGCTAATTATTTTCAGCAGTATCAACGAAACAACCTGAGGCCTGATGCCGAATATCCAGCCAACTACTTCCGCCTGCAGATCCTCGTGCAGCGCATGGCGATGCTCGGCGTGAAGAGCGTGTATGAGGTTGGTGTCGGCGAGGGAACACCGCTTGCGACGATGGCGGGAATGGGATTTAGAGTTGCGGGCTGCGATATCGCCGATGAAATGGTGAAAGCGACTCAAGAAACTTTCAAGGCGCGGTCGCTCTCACACTTCGACATCAGCTGGGGAGATGTCGAAGATTCGAACACTCTCGCAAGGCAACGTGCTGGCGGTTCATTCGACGCGGTGATGGCGCTCGGCGTGTTGCCTCATGTCAAAAAGGATCGCATGGCCATCATGAATATGAGCATGATGCTCCGCGACGGTGGCCATCTGTTCGTTGAGTTCCGGAACAAGCTGTTCTCGCTTTTCACGATGAACCGCTATACTAAGGAATTTGTGCTAGACGATCTCCTGCGTGATGTTGATCCTGCTGTTAAGATATCTGTGTCGGCAGAACTGGACCGGCGTCTGGCAACCGACTTGCCGCCGTTGAGGTTGCAGACGGGAAATGGTGCGGCACCGGGCTACGACGCTATCCTCTCCAAATTCCACAATCCATTCGAGCTGTCGGAGTTGGTAGAAAGCTGCGGGTTCAAGGACATTAAAATCCATTGGTATCACTATCACCCGGCCCCGCCGATGCTGGAGAGAGATTTGGGTTTGGCATTCCGGAAGGCTGCAATGGCGCTCGAGCATGAGCAGTCGTGGCGCGGCTATTTTTTGTGTTCTGCGGGCGTGCTTGAGGCGACGAGAAAATAGTACGATGAAGTCCTGCTCAAAATGTGTGATGCCGGAAACGGCAGAAACGCTTGGCTTCGACAACCATGGTGTCTGTTCGGTTTGTCGGCAGGTTGAATTCAAGCAGAGTTCGATCGATTGGGTCGAAAGACGCAAGGAACTCGACACCATAGTATCTGCAGTCAAAGACATTCATAATTATGATTGCATCGTGCCGTTCTCGGGCGGCAAGGACTCCACCTTTACCCTCTGGTACATCGTCCGCGAGTTAAAGCTCAAGCCGCTGGTCGTGCGTTTTGATCACGGATTCATGCGGCCGATCATCGCCGAAAACAATCTGCGGACTTTCCGCACACTCGGCGTTGACGTGCATACGTTCACTCCTAATTGGCAAGTCGTGCGCAAGCTGATGTTCGAGGCGTTGCGCCGGCGCGGCGATTTCTGCTGGCACTGCCACACGGGGATTTTCGCCTATCCGATGTGGGTGGCGATCGAGAAGCAGATACCGCTCGTGATCTGGGGTGAACCGAGTTCCGAGTATTCTTCATTCTACGGCTACGATGAGACCGAGGAGGTCGACGAGCGTCGCTTCAATACGGTTGTCAACCTTGGCATCAATGCCGAGGATATGGAGGGCATGCTCGACGACACTGTGAGCACCTACAAGGTCACGGTGCGCGATCTCAAACCCTATACCTACCCGCCCTATGCGGAGCTGCGCCGGCTCAAGCTGCGCTCCATCTGTCTCGGCTCCTATATCCCGTGGGACGTTAAGGCTCAGGTCGAGCTGATCAAAAACGAGCTCGGTTGGCAGGGTGAGGAGGTCGAGGGCGTACCCCCTCAGTATGACTTCGAGAAGATCGAATGCTTCATGCAAGGGGTGCGAGACTACATCAAATTTCTCAAGCGCGGGTTCGGACGAACAACGCATCTCGCCTCAATCGATATACGTAATGGTCGGCTGACACGTGCCGAGGCCGAGGAACTCGTCGCTCAATATGACGGCAAGCGGCCAGGCTCTCTCGACATCTTCCTGCGCTATCTTGGATTGACTGAGGCGGAGTTCATGACAATCGTGTCCGACCATGTCGTGCCGCCGTACGAGATGCCGGATCTCAAGTGGGCGCAGACGCATAAGATGAATCAGAGACCTCACGATTTTGAGAAGTGGTCACGCATCGTCGGTGACCCAAATGTCGATCGCTGAAGCTTTCGGTCTGCAGTCCAATGAAAGTGACTGTTGTCGATTACGGGGCAGGAAATATCGGTTCCGTCGCCAACGCATTATGGCGCGCCGGGGGCGAACCGGTGGTGACTAGTGATCCAGATCGCGTGCGTTCGGCGGAGCGGATCGTGCTACCTGGTGTTGGTGCGGCCGGCGCGGCAATCAAAGCCATTCGGGCGGGCGGGCTCGATCAAGCGCTCGACAGCGCGCGAAAGGCTGGGCGACCGTTTATGGGGATCTGCGTTGGTATGCAGGTGCTTGCCGACGAACTCCTGGAGTTCGGAAATCACCGCGGTTTGGGTTGGGTCCGCGGCATTGTTGCGGCGATTGACCCGGGCGAAAATAAGTCCGTTCGCGTGCCACATATCGGATGGAGTGAGATTGATCTCGGGGCGAAGCGCAGTTCAGTGCTCGGCAGCCGCGATCGCTATTTCTACTTCTGCCATTCATTCCGGCTGGTTCGGGACGAAGGGATTGCGGTCGCAACAGTGGCACACGGCGAGCCGTACACCTGTGCGATCGAATTTGACAATGTGTTTGCGTGCCAGTTCCATCCCGAAAAGAGTCAGATTGCAGGCCAGCGGCTGATCGAGCGCTTCCTTGCATGGAAACCGTGAGCTTCGGTTGCCAGCCAATCGCATTATTCCGAGCCTTTTGCTGCGGCGCGGCCGGCTCGCAAAGGGCGTGCGCTTCGCCGACTACCGCGATGCGGGTGCGCCGGCCACTATTTGCCGTGCCCACAGCGCCCAAGGAGCAGACGAAATATTGCTGCTTGACATCGAAGCTTCGCACGACGGGCGCGAGTCGGATTTCGGTGCGCTCGAAAAAGTTGCCGCTGAAATTCAGGTGCCGCTCACATTTGGAGGCGGCATGACGAACCTTGACCGTATCCACCGGGCGATCGAGGCCGGAGCAGACAAGGTGTGTTTGACGACTGCGGCGCTCGACCGTCCGGATCTGATCGAGGAGGCGGCGCAGGTGTACGGTGCGCAAGCCGTGATGGTCGGCATCGATGTTGTCCGACGAGATGGCGATTACAAACTCTATGACCATCGAACAGGATGGACGGTGTCGAAACAATTAGACGATTGGGTCGGCGAGGCGGTGTCCCGTGGCGCCGGCGAAATCCGGTTGTGCGCGGTGGACCGGGAAGGCACCCGTCAGGGGCTCGATACAACACTCCACGACAGAGTCCGTGCGCGTGTGAATGTTCCGATCATCTTGGAAGGTGGAGTGGGCGACCTCGATCATGTTGCAGCTGCAATGAAAGCAGGAGCGGATTCGATTGGGCTCGGCACTTTGCTGGTCTTCTCCGACAACAATCTTGTCAAGGTTCGGCGGTTTCTCGCCAATGAAGGACTGAAGGTGCGATCGTGATCTCCGATTCCTTGGCGACCGATCGGCTGATCTTGCGCAATCTCATGCCGGAAGACGCCACCGGCGCGTACCTGCGCTGGATGAACGATCCCGAAGTTACCCGGTATTTGGAGTCACGCTTTCGCAGCTTCTCGCGCGAAGACCTTGCCGACTTTATCAAGCAATGCAATGCCGATCCGAGCGTGCTGCTGTACGGCATATGCTTGCGCGAGGATGGGAGGCACGTCGGCAACATTAAGATCGGACCGCTCGATTCCCACCATCGGATCGGCGACGTAGGAATCGCACTTGGTGATCCGGCTGTGTGGGGTAGGGGCTATGCTCGGGAAGCGATTGTCGCGCTCGTAGTGCACGGCTTTGGCCGCCTCGGGCTGCATAAAATTACTGCTGGGATCTATGCTTCGAATGTTGGCTCGCGTCGCGCCTTTCTGGCGGCGGGGTTTGTCGAGGAAGGCCTGCGCAAGGACCACTACTGGTTTGAAGGTCGTTGGGAAGACGCGGTCCTCATGGGCAAGCTTTCAGGGGCAACTTGAGATCGTGATGTTCTCCCCGAGTGCCAAGATTGACATAGCGGCGGGCTGGCCTCGCTTTACGCTTGGAACGGTCCAGTTCGGTTATGCCTACGGGCTGGCGCGCACGCGTGTTGGGGAAAGCGACGTCGGCGAAACGCTTGCGCGCGCGTGGGACTACGGCGTCGATACGCTCGATACAGCACCTGCTTATGGCGCGAGCGAGCGCATCATCGGCGCTGAAAGGCCTGCCCATGCCGCCTTCGCCATGGTCACGAAAACGGTCGCATTGAGGGTCGCTAAGATCACCCAGAGCGACGTCGATCGCGTTGTTGATCGGGCACGGCAAAGCGCGGCCGATCTCCGTGTCAATCGTCTTGAAGCCATACTGGTGCATGAATCCGAGGACCTACTGAGTGCAGGCAGCGACCTACTTATCGCAGGACTTCGCCGCCTCCGTGCCGAGGGGCTAGTCGGGCGAATTGGCGTGTCCGTCTATGATCCGCATATTCTCGATACAATTTTGGAGCGCCACGACATCGATGTGGTCCAATTGCCGTTGAACGTGCTCGATCAGCGGTTCGCACGGAGCGGTCATATCGAGCGTCTTGCCGGACGAGGCATCGAGGTCCACTCTCGCTCGGTGTTTTTGCAGGGCCTGCTGCTGCAGGAGCTGGACTCTGTCCCGCCGCAATTTGCGAGCGCTTCGAACGTGCTCGCCCGGTTTCGCACCTATGCAGCTTCGCTCGATATGAGCCCGCTCGAGGCAGCCATTCTATTCGCGGGTTCGGTTAAAGGCGTCTCGCGGCTGGTTGTCGGCATCGATAGTGTGGCCAGCCTTGCGACCGATCTGAAGGCTATGGCGAAAGCGTCAGTGCGGCGTCGCCCTGCGGATTTTTCATCATTCGCGATCGACGATCCGGTCATCATCGATCCGCGGCGATGGAAGGCGAAAAACCAGTGAACACAAGTCCGAACGTCCTCGCCGTTCTACAGGCCCGGACTACGTCGTCGCGCCTTTCCGGAAAAGTGCTCGCGGATCTTGAGGGCGCGCCGATGATTCTGCGTCAGATCGAGCGTATTTCGCGGGCGCGACGGATTGACAAGCTGGTGCTCGCAACGAGTGCCGACGCAAGCGATGATCGGCTAGCCAACGTGCTTAAAGCCGCCAACATCTCCGTTTGGCGGGGCAGTCTCGATGATGTGCTTGACCGCTTCGCCTCAGCGGTGCGGGGAACCAAACCACGGCATGTGGTGCGGTTGACGGGCGACTGTCCGCTCGCCGATCCACAAATCATCGATGCAGTGATTGAACAGCATGTCGATTCCGATGCCGACATCACCACCAACGCGCTTGAGCCGACGCTCCCCGACGGGCTCGATGTCGAGGTCATGCGGGCTGACGTTCTTCTGACCGCAGCTGCGGAAGCCGCCCTGACATTTGAGCGTGAGCACGTAACTCAGTTTCTTTACCGGCGGCCTGATCGGTTTCGTATTGCGCATTATAGGCACCCGCGGGACTTCAGCGGCTTGCGCTGGACGGTAGACGAGCCCGAGGATCTAGCCTTTGTGCGTGCGGTGTTTGGCGCCTTGTATCGTTCTCAACCCGACTTCGGCCTTGAAGACGTTCTCGCGCTGCTTGCAAGGCGGCCAGAGTTGAGCGCGATCAACAGCGGCTTCCAACGTAACGAGGGCCTGGCTCGCTCCATGGCGGCGGAAGCGGGACATTAGGCATGTCGGTTCGCTATCGGAATTCCGAACAGTTGCTGGCGCGAGCGCGTGATGTCATTCCGCTCGGCTCACAGACTTTCTCGAAGAGCATCACGCAGTATCCACTGGGCGTCTCGCCATTCTTCGCGACGCGCGGAAGTGGCTCAAAGCTTTGGGATGTCGATGGCAACGAATACGTCGATTTCATCAACGCGCTGTGCGCAGTCACGCTCGGCTATGCTGATCCCGACGTTAATGCCGCCGTCGCCGCGCAACTCCATGATGGCATGATTTTTTCGCTGAGCCATGAGCTGGAGGCGGAAGTTGCGGAGCGGATCATCGCGATGGTGCCCTGCGCCGAGATGGTGCGGTTTGGCAAGAACGGGTCCGATGCAACCTCGGGTGCGATCCGTGTTGCGCGCGCGTTCACTGGCCGCGATCACATCCTGACGTGCGGTTATCACGGTTGGCATGACTGGTACATCGGAACGACCACGCGTGATCGCGGAGTGCCCAGCGCGACGAAAGCACTGTCGCACCGGTTTGCGTACAATGATCTTGATGCCCTGCAGGCGCTGATTGCCAAGCTCAACGGGCAAATCGCCGCAATCATCCTCGAGCCGATGAATGTCGAGCCGCCAGCGCTAGGGTTCCTGCAAGCTTTGCGTGATATTGCTACGCGCGAGGGCATCGTTTTGGTGTTTGACGAGGTCATCACCGGGTTCCGCTACGCCAACGGGGGCGCGCAGGAGCTTTACGGTGTGACGCCTGATCTCACCACGCTGGGCAAGGGTATTGCCAACGGCTTCCCCGTCTCGGCGATCTGCGGGCGGCGCGACATCATGATGCTGATGGAGGAGATATTCTTCTCCTTTACCATGGGCGGCGAGGCACTCTCGCTCGCCGCCGCGCGAGCAACTTTGGACAAGATCGTGCGTGAGCCGGTCATCGCCACCATGAGGACGCGCGGCCAGAAAGTTGTCGACGGCCTATCGCGCCTCATCGCGAAGCACGACATGATGGGCTTCTGCCGTGTCGTCGGCGATCCGACCTGGTCCTTCTTCTTGATGTCCGATACTCCGACCGCGACCGCATTCGAACTAAAGACT
>DATAIA010000192.1:0-5405 GCA_036262895.1 Xanthobacteraceae bacterium | reverse complement strand
AACAATGCCGGACAGCATAAGCGTTTTCATGTACTCCTCCAATTTCGCTCTTTTGATTTCGCTATTTGGTCAGTGGACAGCGCGCAGCAGGAAGTAACCCGCGCCTCCAACAACAACGACGGTCGGGACGGCCCAAAGCAGTAGTACTGGCATGTGTTTCTCCTCAGCTTACCCCTCCCACTCCCCTTAAATGCCCAAAGTTTTCCGGTGGTTCCGATCTGGGTTGCTACTTTTTCCCGACATTGTACTAATTGGTGAGCCGTCCACACAGCAGAAGTGAGTCCCGGCCCCTTCGGGGGTAGGCATTGGAGGAGTACAGAAGCACGGCACGGCGCCGGCTCTTAAACCAGGGTAAAATGCAACGCCCGGAAGGGCCGTCCTTGACTGCCACGCTCCCGAACCTGTCTCAAACTGAAGCGACTCTTGATCTGACTCCCCGCGAGCATCCCGGAATTTCGTCTTGGTGACAGAAGCCAACCATGTTCAATTCGAGTCGCAATTGGTCTGGCAGGGAAGGGCGGATCGCGGCCCGCTTCATAAGCAAGAACGGATGAAACCACTTCACGCCTCGATTGGGATCAACATGCGCTGCGCGGCACTCACGCTGGCCATCTGCCTCGTCATCGGAGGCACAGGGTTTGCGCAGCAGGACAAAAAGACTGACGATCTTAAGCCAACCGATCCCGACACCGGTGAAAGTACGGTTGAAGAACGTACTCTCGGGCTGCTGCCCAATTCGTTTGAAAAATACGGCGTCAAATTCGCCACTACGTACATCGGCGAGGTGTTGGGAAACACGAGTGGCGGTCTCAAACGCGGATCGGTCTACGAAGACCGCATCAACTTCGCCGTCGATGTCGATTTTGAGAAGCTGACAGGACTGAAGCAACTCAGCTTCCACGCCAACATCTTTCAAATCGATGGCGGTGGCCTCTCCCGGGGAGCGCTGTACAATTACATGGTCGTGAGCGGCATCGAGGCCATTCCCACGACCCGGCTCTATGAAATCTGGTTCGAGCAGAAATGGGGCTCCCATCTCGCGCTGCGCGCGGGGCAACTGGCTGCCGACTATGAATTCATGACAGCCAAATACACAGATGTCTTCACTAACGCCTCGCTTGGCTGGAACGCGGGTCTTGCGTTAAACCTTCCAAGCGGCGGTCCCTCGCCACCGCTCGCCGCAATGGGCGCTCGTCTTCGCGCGGACATTTCAGAAAATCTTGCTCTGCTAGGAGCAGTCTTTGACGGCAACGCCGCAGGCCCCGGCCCTGAGGATCCGCAATTGCGCGATCGCTACGGCGTCAACTTCCGGGTCAATGACCCGCCACTTTTCATCGGCGAGACCCAGTTTCTCTGGAATGCAAAAAAGGGCGATCCCGGGCTTGATGGTAAGTTGAAGATCGGGGGCTGGCGGCATCTCGGGGGATTCAACGATGAGCGGTTTGACAGCAGAAGGATATCACTCTCCGATCCCAGCGCTGGGGGTCCGGCGCAGCACCGGGGCGATTACGGAATCTACGGCGTGTTTGAGCAGAAGCTCTTTCGCGTCAAAAATGACGATGACCGCGGAATTGGCGTCTTTGCCCGTGCGACGTACAGTCCCTCCGATCGCAACCTGATCCAATTTTATGCCGACGGTGGCATGGAATTCGTCGGGCTCAGTGATGCCAGGCCGCACGATAAGTTCGGTGTAGCAGCCGGTTACGCGAAACTCTCGCGTGCTGCGCGCGCTCTTGATGCGGACTTTCAGCAGCGCTTCGGTGGGTCATGGGCGCGGCGCGACGCCGAAACCATGGTGACGGCCGTCTACCAGTACGAGGTTCGCGCCGGCCTTAACCTTCAGCCTAATTTTCAGTTCATTCATCATCCAGGAGGTGGTGCAACGGACCCGCTCGGCAACAATCCCGGCCGCAAGCTCAAAGATGCCAGCGTGTTTGGCCTCCGTACCGTCCTCAAATTTTGAACCACGTTGCAAGGGTACGATGCCGATTAGCAGTGATCCTTTACGGAACCGGCATGGTCTTCCGCCAGCGCGTGAACAGCACTGCTTCTGGGGTTCCGAATGAGGAACTCCAGGGCTCTGAAGACGTTCTTTGCTAGGAGGCGGACCATGAGCAAGGCTAAGAAATCGAATAACGACATCTCCGGCATGTCCCGGCTCTTCGGAGATCTTGCAAACCGCACGTCTCTTGCTGCGGGCCGCGCCACAACCTTCTGCGTTGCTGTCGGCGTGGTGATCGTCTGGGCGATCAGTGGGCCGCTTTTCCATTTCTCCGACACGTGGCAGCTGGTTATTAATACGGGGACGACGATCGTCACCTTCCTGATGGTCTTCCTCATCCAGAATTCGCAAAATCGCGATAGTGCAGCGATCCAGGTCAAGCTGGACGAGTTGATCCGCGTGGGTGCGGCGCGCAACTCGCTGGTCGGCATTGAACATCTGACCGATGTGGAAATTGAAGAGCTGCGTGACAAATGTGAGGCACGCGCAAAGGCGGAAAAGATCGGAGATGAGACGCTCGACCGGACCCGCAACTCGGCCACTCGCGCGGCTCAGGAGGTCGCTAGCTGATGGTCGCGGCCAAGGGTGCAAACACGCCAGCCGCTGAAAGCATCGACGCTATCCTGCGACTTGAGAAAGAGGAGCAAGGCGCGTTAGCCCCTCATCATCGCATCTTTCATGCAATCGGGTCGTTTGTTGGCACGGTTCAGTTCATTGTTTTTCAGTGTGTTGCCGTCGCTTTGTGGATTTTCGTCGGTCACCATGCACCTAGCCTTGCGCTTGATGAGTATCCATATCCGCTGCTAGCAACCATTCTGGCGCTTGAAGCCGTTTTGCTTACTTCGTGCGTGTTGATCCGGCAAAACGCGGCCGATCGTATTCTTGAGAAGCGCGATCATCTTGAGCTGCAGATCAATCTGCTGGCTGAGCGCGAAGCGACCCGCTTCTTGCGGATATTGCAGCGCGTTGCCAAGCGGCTTGACGTTGCCGACGAAGACTGCGAGCCAGATGAGCTCGCACGCGAGACATCGGCTAAAGAAATAGCGAATGAAATTCGGGCTCGCGAGCAAGCCGAAGAAGAGCGGATTAAGACGTAATTCTGCTCGTGTATTTTTGCCGGGCCACTCTTTTGCCTGATCGTGAATTAGAATGACTTAAGAATGTCCCGTGCGCAAAAACCCCTCAAATTATCAGCCTGAAAAGCCTTGTGGGATTTTCGATCTCGCGCAGGCTACGCGATTGAGCAATGTTTCTGCGGTCATCTCCGCTTATGAACCATAGCGAACTTGCGGCGTGGCCTGACGCCATACGCGATGACCAATCCTAGCAAAGGCTCGCTGCTACGATTTCGCAGTTCGTAAGGAAAACCGGCGCCGACGCGCTGGTCGCGACTGAGCGGCGGTGCCTTGGACCAGCGCTCCGTGTGGCGCGTACCGTGCTTTTGCGGATAGTAGAACTACGGGCCTCGTGTGCCTGCTTTTAATGCAGAGATTAACGATTTCCGATTACCATGATGTCAGTACTGCGGAATCTAACTGCCATGGGCACTACCACCATTCGAGGATGCTGCATGTCGGGATTCTTCCCTCGTAGATCAACCCTGCTCGCAACGGCTGTTGCTGTCGCCGGTTTCGGCGCGCTCGGCTTTGCCAGCATCGGCTTCGGCGCGGTCATCGTCGGCGAAACCCGGCGCATCGATCTCGGTACGAAGGCGGCACCCGGAATCGATGCGATGAAGGCGCAGTACCGCGGCTCGTGACTGTCAGGCCGCCTTTGCAAGCGTAGTACCCGCAACACGACCCAGCCCTCCAGCAGCGTCGTCTGAGCTTGGCGTCGGTTGTTGCTCGCGGCCGCGCTCTAGATGCGAAATCTGCCATGCTACTAAGATGGCCCCAGATGCGGCTATCGTATTTGCCATCATCAGAAAGACAATCGCCGGCGTATACATCGAAGTATGCAACCTATGTGGTGTGTTTCAGCACGCTGGCGGTTGGCAGACTGTCCCGCTCAAGCATGCAGCTCTCACCTTTTGAAACGCGCGCACTTCAATTTGGCGGATGCGCTCGCCGGATATGCCATATTCGGTCGCAAGCGCGTGTAAGTTCGGCGGGGCCTCCGTCAAGAAGCGTGCGGTGAAAATGTGTCTTTCGCGGGGACTGAGGGTTTGTAGGGCAGCTTGCAACGCCTCGCGACGCCGCGCCCGTTCTTCGCTCTCAGCTAATTCGATATCATGACTGGGTGAGGGGTCAACAAGCCGGTCGAGCGCATCACCTGCCTCGGTTGCGTCATTGCTCCGCGAATTTAGCGACACGTCGCCGCGCAAGCGGCGGTCCATATCTACGACTTCCCGTTCAGACACTTTGAGGCGCTCCGAAATCGTCTTGACCTGATCCGGTCGAAGATCGCCATCATCAAGAGCCGAAATCGCACTCTTGGTTCGCCTCAGCTTGAAGAACAGTTTCTTTTGGGCAGAACTGGCCGAAATCTTCACCAGCGACCACGACCGAAGGACGTATTCCTGGATTGTCGCCTTTATCCACCACATCGCATAGGTCGAGAGTCGGATTCCACGCTCTGGATCGAAGCGCCGCACCGCTTGCATCAAACCAATATTTCCTTCGGAAACGACATCGGCGATCGGCAGGCCATAGCCTCGATAGCGCATGGCGATCTTCGCAACGAGACGAAGGTGGCTGGTGACGAGGCGATAGGCTGCATCGCGATCGCCGTTTTGACGCCAGCATCGTGCGAAGTTGGTTTCTTCTTCCTGCGTTAAGACCGGAAACTTTCGAATTTGGGCAAGATAGTGAGTTAGTCCGCTACCGATGGATGGCAGAGGTTGAGAGATGGTCTGATACATTTCACCCTCGCAGAGCTTTTCAGAAATCAACGGAGAAAGACTGCGGACGAGTCCGCCTCTGGCGACGGCCAGGGCCGTTTCTTACACTCCATATCACTTTGGTGTGCTGCACGGGCGGCTTCATATTCGCAGGCCATTGCTTTGCCGACCGTGAGCCGTCGCGGGCGTTGCTCGGTTAGTTTCAGGCCCACGTGTTAGGTTGGCTTCCGTCCCGGCCTCGTAGGCCCATGCTGTCCGAACCCGTCAGCTAACCCGATTGTACCCCTTACCCGCCCAGCCTGTCGTTGCGTCCTAGGAGGAGTAGCGCATGTTCGCCAAACCAGGAACTATTCTGAAGAGTGCTTTTGCGGTGGCGCAATTGGTTGTCATCGCAGGTCTTCGCTCCTGGTCAGCGCGAGTTAATGAACCTCCTCCGAATTGATGGACACCTGTAGTAGGCTCGGAGAGCCAAGAGGTGTCAGATGGAAACACGTCAACGTCGATCATTTGCGGACGACTATAAGCGGCAGGCAGTCGATCTGGTGGCTTCGAGCGGCCGGTCGA
>DATAIA010000191.1:0-5712 GCA_036262895.1 Xanthobacteraceae bacterium | reverse complement strand
CAAGGAACGAACCGATCAGACTTCCTAAGCCCCCGATGATCACCATGAACAGCACAAGAAAACTCTGGTCTACCGCGAATACATCCGGCTCCGCGCCACCGTACCACAAGAAAACCATCATCGCGCCGGACACGCCGCAATAGAAAGAGGACACCGCAAACGCCGTCAGTTTGGTCGGGAGCAGGCGGATGCCCATCAATTCGGCGGCGATGTCCCTATCGCGAACGGCCATCCAATTTCGTCCAATCCGACCGCGCACCAGATTGGACGCCAACCAAGCCATAATGACGACGATCGAGAGCGCAGCCAAGTAACGCGTCAGCGGTGATGCCGTAGCGCCGGTCACGGGAACGCCGAACAGCGTTCGGAGCGGCACCTCAATGGCTCCTGATGAATTGTAATTGTAAAGCCACGGAACACGCGTAAAGCACCATTGCAAAAAGAACTGCGCGGCAAGCGTCGCCACGGCCAGGTAAAAGCCCTTGATCCGCAGCGATGGCAGGCCGAACAAGATGCCAATGCCGGCGGCAAAAAAACCGGACACGACAATCCAGATCAAAATATTCACGCCGGGGAATAGCGTCGTGAGTTTGTAGCAGGCATAAGCGCCCACCCCCATGAAGGCACCCGTGCCCAGCGATAACAGCCCGGTATAACCGGTGAGCAGGTTAAGGCCGAGCGCGGCAAGCGCGAACACCAGAAACGGAATCATCACGGCGTTGAGGATAAAATCATTACTGAAGACGGGAATGAGCACGAAGGCGATCGCGAGGACAGCCGCAATTCCCAGCCGATCCTGCAAGATCGGAAACACCGCCATGTCGGCAGCGTAGTTCGTTTTGAATTGCCCGGCCTCGCGATAGAACATTCCCACCTCACATGTATTCAGATGCGCTCGATAATCCGCTCACCGAACAGTCCTTGCGGACGGAACAACAAAAATCCAAGCGCGATAACATAGGCGAGCCAGCTTTCGATCCCGCTGCCGAACAATGGCCCCCAATAGAACTCGCCGATTTTTTCGCCGATGCCGATCACAAGCCCGCCAACAATCGCACCAGGAATCGAGGTAAACCCGCCAAGGATCAGGACAGGAAGCGCTTTAAGCGCGATAAATCGCAGAGCGAAAGACACTTCCGATTTCGCGCCCCACATGATGCCGGTCGCGAGCGCAACAATGCCTGCGGCGAACCAGACAATGACCCAGATCTGCTCAAGCGAAATCCCGACCGATAGTGCGGCTTTGTGACTATCCGCAACCGCACGCAATGCCCTGCCGATCCGGGTTTTTTGAAAGAATATGCCAAGCGTTGCCACCATGATCGACGCGATGACAGCAGCGGCGATGTCTATTTTCTGCAACGAGACGAACCCGCCCAGCATCTTGAACTCAAGCGAGCCTTTCGGCAGGTAAAGCTCATTCGCAATCATGACTTTCGGATTGCCGCCAAACACAAGTTCGCCGAGCCCGATCAGAAAATAGGTCAGGCCGAAGGTTGCCATGAACAGAATGATATCAGGCTGATTGACGAGCGGCCGCAACATCAAGCGCTCGACACCGACGGCCAGGCCGAACATCACGGCAACGGCAAGCGCCAGCGCCACGAAAGCCGGCACTCCGATCTCATGAAAGCCAACCAGCGTGAGTGCTCCAAACACCACCATGATGCCCTGCGCGAAGTTAAACACGCCGGAGGCTTTGAAGATCAGGACAAAACCAAGCGCAATCAAGGCATAGAGAACGCCGGCAACAAGGCCTTCCCAAATAGTCTGCACCAGCAGATCGGGCGCGGCACCCATCTGGATGAACGGATCAACAAACACCTTGTAAAGCAGATCCACTGATCGTCCTGTTTGATAAAAAATTCTGTTTCTCTCTAACGGCTTCGATCCCGGCTAATGTGGAACTCCAAGATAGGCATCGATGACCTTCTGATCGCTCTTGACCTCGTCGGGCGTACCGTCTGCAATCTTGCGACCATACTCAAGCACGACGACCCGATCCGATAGATCCATGACGACGCCCATATCGTGTTCAATGAGTGCGATGGTGGTGCCGTAATGATTATTCACATCAATGATGAAGCGCGACATGTCCTCTTTCTCTTCGAGATTCATGCCAGCCATCGGTTCATCGAGCAGCAGCAGGTCAGGTTCCATGGCAAGCGCCCGCGCCAACTCAACGCGCTTTTGAAGACCGTACGGCAGTCGCCCGACCGGGGTTTTCCGGATGGCCTGAATTTGCAGGAAGTCGATGATTTCCTCGACCCGCCGCCGATGCTCCACCTCTTCTTTCAGTGCCGGGCCATGCCGAAACAGTTGCCAAAAAAAACCACATCGCATTTTATTGGTGCGGCCGGTCATGATGTTGTCGAGCGAGGTCATGCCTTTGAACAGAGCAACGTTCTGAAACGTGCGCGCAATTCCAGACTGTGCGGCCTCATACGGCCGCATCTTGGAGCGCTTGTGGCCGCGGAACGTAATGGTGCCTTGCTGCGGATGGTAAAACCCATTGATGACGTTCAGCATCGATGTCTTACCGGCACCATTCGGACCGATGATGGCGCGAATTTCCCCTTTGCGAATGTCAAACGACACGTCGTTGATCGCCCGCAACCCACCGAATGACAGGGATACGTTTTCGACCGAGAGCAAAATCTCGCCGGTTGAAGTTTCGTGCGGCCCCCTCATGCAGCACGCCCCAGGTCGACGGCTTGCGTCCCCTGAACTTTCATATCCCGAATTTGCACGCGTGCGGCGATGGTACCCTTTCGGCCGTCTTCGAAAGTCACTTCGGTCGAAATCTCGGAGGACTGAGCGCCATCATAAAGCGCGCGGATCAGCGGCGCATAGCGTTCGGCGATAAAACTGCGCCGCACTTTCATCGTGCGCGTCAGTTCGCCGTCATCGGCATCGAGCTCCTTGTGAAGAACCAGGAACCGCTTGATCTGCGCACCTGCCATCAACCCTTCCGCGACCAGTGACCGATTGACTTCATCGACATGCTTTTCAAGCATGTCATAGACGAGGGGATGATTGGCGAGCTCCTGATAGGAGCCATAAACGACGTTATGGCGCTCCGCCCAACTTCCTACCGCAGTCAGATCAATGTTGAGCATGACGCAGACGAAATCGCGATGATCCCCGACTGCTACCGCTTCCTTGATGTTGGGATAGAACTTGAGCTTGTTCTCCAGGTATTTCGGAGCAAATAAAGTTCCGTCATTCAGGCGGCCGACGTCCTTCGCACGATCGATGATTTTGAGATGTCCGGTTTTTGGATCAAACAATCCGGCATCACCGGTGCGCACAAAGCCGTCCGGCGTCATGGCTTCTGCCGTTTTTTCCGGATCTTTGTAATAGCCGCGAAAGACGCCTGGCGACCGGAACAGCACCTCTCCGCTTTCGGAAATTTTGATCTCAACTTCAGGCGACGGCCGGCCTACGGTATCGGCATAGATCTCGCCATCCGGCTGCGCGGTGATATAGACCGACGCCTCCGTCTGTCCGTAGAGCTGCTTGAGATTGACGCCGATCGCACGAAAATAACGAAAGATTTCCGGCCCGATCGCCTCCCCCGCGGTATAGGCGACGCGGGTGCGCGAGAAACCGTACCGGTTCTTTAATGGTCCATAGACCAGGATGTCGCCGAGCCGATAAACCAGACGTGCGGCAAGCGGCACCGGCTCTTTGTTGAGAATCTTTTCGCCCCACGCGCGCGCAAAATCGATGAACCAATGAAACATCCGGCGCTTGAACGCACCGGCATCTTCCATCCGCACCATGGTGAGCGTCAGCAGGCTTTCATAGACGCGCGGCGGGGCAAAAGCATAAGTCGCTCCGATCTCGCGCCGATCCTCGACCACGGTTTCGCCGGTCTCGGGGCAACTGACGCAGAAGCCCGCAACAAACGATTGCGCGTACGAAAAGATATGATCGCCGACCCATGCGATCGGCAAATAGGCGATAATTTCTTCGTTCTGATCGAGGTGGTCGAACAAATTACCGTTGCGCGCCGAAATCATCACGTTGTCGTGGCTGAGCATGACGCCTTTCGGCCGGCCGGTTGTTCCCGAGGTGTAGAGGATGACGGCAAGGTCGCCGCCCGTTCCTTCGGAAATCGCCTGTTCCCAGCGCGCCAGACATTTCGGATCCGCAAGCGCGTGACGGCCGATCTCCTGGACGTCCCTAAATGACTTTAGCTGCGAATGATCGTAATCACGCAAGCCCCGCGGTTCATCGTAGATGATCAGGGACAGAACCGATAACCGATCTTCGATCGAGAGAATCTTGTCGACCTGCTCCTGATCGGCAACGACCGCGATCGTGACCTCGGCATGCTCGAGCACATAGGCCATCTCCTCTGCGACGGAGTCAGCATAAATTGGCACCGGAATCGCACCCAGCGCCTGGCCTGCACACATCGCCCAATAAAGCCTTGGCTTGTTGCCACCGATCACTGCGAATTTGTCGCCGCGCTTGAGCCCGAGTTCCCCGAGGCCGATTGAAAACGCGCGCATCTCGTCAAGCACCTGCGCCCAGTTCCAAGCCTGCCAGATGCCGAGATCCTTGTGGCGGACCGCCGGCCGACCGGCGATCGTTTGAGCATTATGGATGAGCAGTTTCGGAAAAGTATCCGCCTGAGCGATGGCGTTGATCGCCACGACGCCCTCCTCCCGGTTCTGCAGCGAGGAAGCCGCCGCAGTCTGTTCCGTTCCCACCGTCCGCCTTTAAACAGCGGATCTTTCTGTCGTGATGTTACGATGCAGTCGCGCACTCTTCAATGCGCGCCTGTTCCGAATTTTAAGAGTAACCCTTTTTTCGCGATTTATTCGGCCGCTTTGAGAAGCGGCGCACCGCCGGAGCGGAACTGCTCAAGCAACACCGCTTCATCCGCCTTAGCCGCCTTGAGATGGCGCGCTTTGACGTGGCCGAAACCGCGGATTTTCTCAGGGATCGACGCAAGTGCAACCGCAAGATGGTGGT
This sequence comes from Xanthobacteraceae bacterium, assembly GCA_036262895.1. Lineage (GTDB taxonomy): Bacteria > Pseudomonadota > Alphaproteobacteria > Rhizobiales > Xanthobacteraceae > AP-16. The sequence goes on along the minus strand of DATAIA010000191.1, from coordinate 726 downwards.
TCTCGGGGTTGAGTCGCATTGCGATCTCGTCGAGCAGCGACCGATAATCCTGCACGAGCTGACGCTCGGTTTTCCGCTCGAGCGTGTAACCGAACGGATCAAACGCGCTGCCGCGCAGAAACCGCAACTTCGCCAGCATGCCGAACGCCGGCATCATCCAGGCGCCAAACGACATCTTTTTCGGCAAACCGGTTTCACGATCGTGCCGCGCCAATAACGGCGGCGCGAGATGGAATTCGAACCGCAGATTATCGCCATCGAACTGTGCTGCGACTTGCTTGCGGAACGCACCGTCGGAATAAAGCCGCGCGACCTCGTATTCGTCCTTATAGGCCATCAACTTGAAGAGATAACGGCCGACCGTATCGGCAAGCCCGGATTTACCCGGCGCCTTCTGCGCTTCCGCCGCCACGATCATGTCAACAAGCTTGCGGTACTGCTCGCCATAGGCGGCGTTCTGATATTGGCTCAGGAATTCGACGCGGCGCGTCACCATTTCTTCGAACGATTGCGAAAGCTTGAGCACGTCGTCGCGCAGTTCCGCGGGCGGCTTGATCAGCGCTTCCACCTTTGCAGGATCGATCGCCGCAACACGCCCCCAACCGAACGCCGCCTTGTTCATCTCGACAGCTTCGCCGTTGAGCTCGATGGCCTTTTCTATCGCCTCCGCCGAAAGCGGTAAGGCGCCGATCTGATAGGCATATCCCACAATGAAAATATTAGCGC
>DATAIA010000190.1:0-1725 GCA_036262895.1 Xanthobacteraceae bacterium | reverse complement strand
AGCCTCGCTGCGCTCGGCCGATAGGATGCAAGGGGGAGAGGAAGATCCTTCTGTTTACACCGCGCCGCCATCGACCACGACTGTCTCGCCCGTAATGTGTCCGGCGGTGGCGAGGAACAGCATCGTCTCGGCGATGTCCTGGGGCTGAGCGAGTTTGCGCAACATGGTGCGTTCAAGCGTCATTTGCTTGCGTTCTTCAGGCCACGGTTTGGTCCAGGGCGTATCGACAAGGCCTGGCGCCACCGCGTTGACGCGGATGTCAGGCGCAAGCGCGCGGGCCAGGCTGCGCGTCAGATTGATCAAGCCGGCCTTGCTGGCGGAATAGGCGATACTGCTGCCGCGGCGGCCGAGACCCGCCACTGATGCCGTATTTACGATCGCGCCTTTGCTGGCTTTGAGCGCGGGTGCGGCTGTGCGTGCGCAGCGAAACGGCCCCAGCAAATTAGTTGAGAGGATCGTTGCCCAGAAATCCTCGGTCATGGCCTCGAGCTTGGTGAAATCGACAGGTTCCAACGAAACCGGCGTGCCGGCATTGTTGATGAGGATATCGAGACGGCCAAGCTTGGCGATTGTCTCCGACACCATGCGATCGGCGTCATCGGACATTGCCACATTGCCGGGGGCGGCAATGACCTCGCCGCCGGCCTTGTTCAGGCGCTCGATCTCTGCCGGTCCGCGTTTGTCATCGGGCAGATAGTTGAGGGCAACAGTCGCGCCGCATTTGAGAAAAAGCTCGACTGCGGCAAGGCCTATTCCCGATGCACCTCCAGTGACAAGAACCGCGCGTCCACGCAGATCGGCCGTGATCATGTCTGGTTTCCCATAGTTGATTCAGTTTTATGGATTTTATTGCGGTGCGAGAAACAGTCCCGATCCGCATTTTGAGTGAGGATTGGCATCATTCGGCAAAATTGACAGAAGCGCAATGCGAACCAATAATCCCAGACAAGACGCAAAGAATTTTGACATAAACGTCTGGGAGGACGCCTTGAAGAAAACCAGCACCGCTGTCCTGGCGGCGGCTTTGACGTTTGCAATGGCCTTCGGCAGCAATGCTCAGGCGCCCGACAAGATTTCCGATGGGGCCGTCAAGATCGGGCTCCTGCTCGACATGTCGAGCATCTACGCCGATATCACCGGGCAGGGCAGTGTCATTGCCGCCAAAATGGCGGTCGCCGATTTCGGCGGGAAGGTTTTGGAGCACCCGATCGAAGTCGTCTTTGCGGATCATCAAAATAAAGCCGACCTTGCCTCGGCAAAGGCCCGCGAATGGTTCGACAATGAAAAGGTCGATGCCATTCTTGACGTTGCAGCATCGGCAACCGCACTCGCTGCCGCTGATGTGGCAAAAGCAAAGAACAAAATTATCGTGATGAGCGGCCCCGCCGCGTTGCGCCTGACCAACGAGGCGTGCGGGCCGACATCGGTGCATTGGACCTACGACACCTATGCGCTCTCTCATGGCACGGGGCAGGCGACCGTCAAGCAGGGGCTCGATACCTGGTTCTTCCTGACGGCCGACTATGCCTTCGGTCATGATCTCGAACGCGATACGTCGGAAGTCGTTAAGGCGAGCGGAGGAAAGGTGTTGGGATCGGTCCGGGTTCCGATCAACAACGCCGATTTCTCCTCATTCCTCCTGCAAGCGCAAAGCTCCAAAGCGAAAGTGGTGGGGCTCGCGAATGCGGGTGCCGATACGACGAACTCGATCAAGCAAGCCGCCGA
>DATAIA010000189.1:0-3295 GCA_036262895.1 Xanthobacteraceae bacterium | reverse complement strand
CTCTATCCGCGCGCGGCCGACGCGAGCCCGATGGCTGTGCGAACACCGGGGGTGCCCTGGCAGATCCTGCAGCGCGTGGACCATCCGGACGCGGCCGCCGCCAATATCGAAGCGCGCCACGATCTTGAAAATGGTGCGACTGGACTGACCATCGTATTTGAAGGTGCGGCGGGCGAATTTGGTTATGGTCTGGCTAGCACCGAGCAAACGATCGAGCAGTTGTTTGAAAGTATTTATCTCGATGCGGATATGTCGGTCGAATTTGACCTTGGTCCGCGGACATTGAATGCACCGCAGCGCTTTGCCGACTTTCTCACTCGCAAAGGTATCGATCCCGCAAGGACCGATATCCGTTTCGGATTTGATCCCATTGGCGCATTGGCGAAGACGGGCGCCGCACCGAAAACATGGTTGGATGCTGCTCCCGTTTTGGCAACAGAAATCAAGAGTCTCGCAGCACAGGGATTTAAAGGGCCTTTTGCCGTTGCGGACGCGCGGTCAATTCATGCGGCCGGCGGTTCCGAAGCCCAGGAACTGGCCTTTGCGATTGCTGTTGCATTGACGTATTTGCGCACGCTCGAAACGCATGGCATTGCGCTTGATGACGCCCGCCGCATGATCTTCTTCCGGCTCGCGGCGGATGCGGACCAATTTCTCACGATTGCGAAGTTCCGCGCCTTGCGCCAGCTCTGGGCGCGTGTTGAGGAAGCATGCGGCCTGCCACCGAAGCACGCCTTTGTGTCCGCCGAAACGGCTTGGCGCATGATGACGAAACGCGACCCGTGGGTGAATATGCTGCGCACGACGATCGCGGCTTTTTCCGCCGGACTTGGCGGTGCCGATGCGATTACAGTTCTGCCGTTCACTACGGCAATCGGATTGCCTGATCGCTTTGCAAGGCGCACTGCGCGCAATACGCAACTGATGTTGCTTGAAGAATCCAACCTCGCGAAGGTGACCGATCCTTCCGCGGGATCAGGCGCCATCGAGGAACTCACAAAAGAGCTGGCACAGACCGCCTGGAAACTGTTTCAGGAAATCGAAGTAACAGGCGGCGCGGCGGCAGCGCTGGAAAAAGGGTTGGTCCAGCAACAAGTGGCAGCGGTGCGCGCAAGACGCCAGGCCGCCGTGGCGCGCCGTAAAGATGCCATCACGGGCACCAGCGAGTTCCCTCACCTTGCGGAAGTTCCAGTGACGGTGCTCGATGTTCCTCCCGTCTCCGCACCGGCGCAGTATTCGGCGGTAGTCACATGCGAAGCCCTGCCGCGTATCCGCCTTGCTGAACCGTTCGAACAGCTGCGTGATATCTCCGACCAGATACTCGCATCGACCGGATCGCGCCCGAAGGTTTTCCTCGCCAACCTCGGAACACTGTCGGAATTTTCCGCACGCGCGACCTATGCGAAGAACTTTTTCGAGGCTGGCGGGATCGAGGCCATCAACAATAACGGCTTCTCATCGATGGACGATTTAGCGGCCGCGTTTCGCGCCTCGCAGTGCCGGATCACGTGCCTCTGTTCTTCCGATGATAATTACGTCCGGATGGCCGCCGAGGCCGCCAAAGCGTTGGGCAACGCAGGAACCGAGCACCTATATATGGCGGGCCGCCCTGGGGACCTGGAAACGGCCCTGGCGGAAGCCGGTGTGAAGGACTTCATTTACGTCGGTTGTGATGTGCTTGGGACGCTGCAACGAGCGCATGCTATACTTAAGGCTGCGGCATAATTGACCGGCTAACACGAGCGCAAATGACCGGAATCCCGGACTTTACCAAAGTCGATTTCGTTAATGCCGCTCCGCGCGCGGCGGCCGGCAGCAGTGCGCCCTGGCTCACCCCCGAGGAGATTGCGGTGAAGCCGGTCTATGGGCCCGCCGACATCGAGGGGTTGGATTTCCTCGAAACATTCCCGGGCATCCCGCCCTATTTGCGGGGCCCCTACCCCACCATGTACGTCACCCAGCCGTGGACCGTGCGGCAGTATGCCGGGTTCTCGACGGCGGAGGATTCCAACGCATTCTATCGCCGCAACATTGCGGCGGGGCAAAAGGGCCTTTCGGTCGCTTTCGACCTTGCGACCCATCGCGGGTACGACAGCGATCATCCTCGCGTGTCCGGCGACGTCGGCATGGCAGGCGTGGCAATCGACTCCATCTACGACATGCGCACGCTGTTCGGCGGCATTCCGCTCGATCAGATGACCGTGTCGATGACGATGAACGGTGCGGTGCTCCCGATCCTGGCGCTGTTTATTGTTGCCGCCGAGGAACAAGGCGTGCCGCCGCAAAAACTGGCCGGCACCATTCAGAACGACATCCTCAAAGAGTTCATGGTGCGGAATACCTACATCTATCCGCCGCAACCATCGATGCGGATCATTTCCGATATCTTCGGCTACACCTCGGCGAACATGCCGAAATTCAATTCGATATCGATTTCCGGCTATCACATGCAGGAAGCCGGGGCGACGCAGGATCTCGAACTCGCCTACACGCTTGCCGATGGTGTCGAATACGTGCGGGCGGGCCTTAAGGCGGGCCTCAGTATCGATCAGTTCGCGCCACGTCTGTCCTTCTTCTGGGCGATCGGCATGAACTTCTTCATGGAAGTTGCAAAGCTGCGTGCCGCGCGCCTGTTGTGGGCGAAGCTGATGAAACCGTTCGCGCCTCAGGATGCGCGCTCGCTTTCGCTGCGCACCCATTGTCAGACATCAGGATGGTCGCTTGCCGCACAGGACGTATTCAATAACGTCGCGCGCACTTGCGTCGAAGCAATGGCTGCAACGCAAGGACATACTCAATCGCTACACACCAATGCGCTCGATGAAGCGCTTGCGCTGCCTTCCGACTTCTCGGCGCGAATTGCAAGAAATACACAACTGGTTCTGCAACAAGAAAGCGGAACGTGCCGCATCGTCGACCCCTGGGGCGGTTCGTTCTATGTGGAGCGGCTTACTCACGATCTTGCCCGCCGCGCGTGGAACCACATTCAAGAAATTGAAGCGCTCGGCGGAATGGCAAAGGCCATCGATGCCGGCATCCCCAAGCTGCGCATCGAGGAAGCCGCCGCCAAGACACAAGCCCGGCTTGATCGCGGCCTTCAGTCGATGGTCGGCGTCAACAAATACCGGCCGGAATCCGAAACGCCGATCGACGTGTTGAAGGTTGATAATTCCGCTGTCCGGCAGTTGCAGCTCGACAAACTTCAGCGGCTGCGCATTGAACGCGACGATGTCGCGCTGGCTGCGAAGCTGGAAGCGCTGACGCTGTGCGCAAAATCCGGACAAGGCAACTTGCT
>DATAIA010000188.1:0-1833 GCA_036262895.1 Xanthobacteraceae bacterium | reverse complement strand
AATCATCACAGCGATTGGAATGGCGCAGGATCTCGAAATCATGATCGCAGCGGTCGTCATCGCCTGTGTGATCATGTATGCCTCGTCCGGGCCGGTGGCGCGGTTTGTAGCCGACCATCCGACCACTAAGATGTTGGCACTGGCTTTTCTGGTGCTGATCGGTGTTGCGCTGGTTGCCGATGGATTCAAATTTCACATTCCGCGCGGCTACATCTACTTCGCCATCGCATTTTCGGCCGCCGTTGAGTTCTTCAACGTGCTAGCGAGACGCAACCGCAGAGGAGCCGCCAACTGAGCACTCCGGAAGTTGCCGGGCCTTGAGTTGACAACGAAGCCTCGATGCCTTTCGTTTGATCGTCTGGAAGTCGAGGAGAGCTGATATGACCAAGGCTGTGCGGGTGCACAAGGTAGGGGGACCAGAAGCGCTGGTGTATGAAGCCGTCGACGTGCCCGCGCCTGCATCCGGCGAGGTCCGCATCCGTCAGCATGCGATCGGGCTTAACTTCATCGACGTGTATTATCGCACCGGCCTGTACAAGGCGCCGGCGCTGCCATTCGTGGCAGGCAATGAAGCATCCGGCGAAGTGCTGGCGGTTGGGCCCGGCGTAACTAATTTCCATCCGGGCGACCGCGTCGCCTACTATTTCAATCTCGGAGGTTATGCGAGCGAACGGAATATCCCCGCGGAAAAGCTCGTGAAGCTGCCGGACCACATCACATACGAACAGGGCGCGGTCCTGATGCTGAAGGGGCTGACGGTGTGGTATCTGCTGCACAAAACATTCAAAGTGGAGCCGCACCATCGGGTGTTGATTCACGCTGCCGCCGGCGGCATCGGCCTGCTGGCGTGCCAATGGGCCCGAGCACTCGGTGCACACGTCATTGGGACAGTCGGCTCGAAGGCGAAGGCGGACCTTGCACTCGCCAACGGTTGCGATCACGTGATCCTTTACAACGAGGAGGATTTCGTCGCGCGCGTCAAGCAGATCAGCCGCAATGAGCTATGCGACGTGGTTTATGACGGCGTCGGTAAAACCACTTTTCCGGGTTCACTGTCCTGCTTGAAACCGCGCGGATTATTCGTGAGTTTCGGAAATGCATCCGGCCCAGTGCCGCCATTCTCGATCGCCGAGCTTAACAGCCACGGTTCGCTGTTCGCGACCCGGCCGAAACTCAACGATTATATCGGCAAGCGCTCGGAATTGCTGGAAGGCGCCGACACCTTGTTCGCCGCGGTTATTAACGGCAAACTGCATGTACCGATCAATCACGCTTATGCGTTGAAGGATGCGGCAAAGGCCCATATCGATTTGGAAAGCCGCGCCACGACCGGCGCGTCAATCCTGAAGCCCTGAGCTATCGGGCCGGCATCCCATTGCGCCAACTGGCGGAATACTCCCCCACTCTATGCGACACGCCTTGCTACGCCGATCTTGGCGAGGACAGCGTCCAGGCTGTCAATCATTGCAGCGATTTCCTGTCGCGTGACGGTGAGCGCCGGCATGAAACGCAGTGTGTCTGGTCGTGGCGCGTTAAGCAGCACTCCATCCTCGAAAGCCTGCGTCACGATCGATCCCGCGATCGGCATTTTTAAATCAAGGGCCAGCAGCAGACCTCGGCCGCGCACCTCACCGAGACCGTGGCGCGCCGATATCCGCTGCAACTCGCCTTCCAGATAGAGGCCATTGTCCGCAACCGACTTCAGGAAAGTCGGCGAAACGACGTGCTGCAGAACGGCTGCGCCGGCAGCGCACATCAACGGATTGCCGTTGAATGTTCCGCCCTGGTCGCCATGTTCAAAGCACGATGCGGCTTTCGTGGCCAATAAAGCGG
>DATAIA010000187.1:0-8636 GCA_036262895.1 Xanthobacteraceae bacterium | reverse complement strand
CGGGCTTAACCGATCCTAATATTGTGCCCCCCCATGGCGATCATCAACTCGATCCGGTCATGCAGGCGATCGCCGAGATCAGGCCGATCAGGCCGGCCGCCGTACTGGTGCCGATTGTCGATCGGCCGGAGCCGACCGTTTTGCTGACGCAGCGTAACGCGGGACTTCCCGATCATCCCGGGCAAATCGCTTTTCCCGGCGGCAAGATCGATGCGGACGATGAGTCGCCGCTCGCAACCGCATTGCGCGAGGCGGAAGAGGAGATCGGGCTCGACCGTGGGCTCATTCATCCGATCGGCTACCTCGACCTTTACATGACGACGCTCGGCTATCGCATTGTGCCGACGGTTGCCCGCGTTGCGCCCGACTTCCGGTTGACGCTCAATCACGGCGAAGTTGACGATGCTTTCGAGGTGCCGCTTGCCTTTCTGATGACAGCGGCCAATCACCAGCGGCTCAGTCGGGAATGGAAGGGAATGACGCGCACCTCCTACGCCATGCCGTTTGGGGAGCGCTATATTTGGGGCGTGACCGCAGGCATTTTGCGCAATCTTTACGAGCGCATCTACAATGAGTGACGAAGGCCCATGGTTCGCCCGATTCTGACCGAGCTTGCTCTGTTTCTCGCTCCATTCGCGGCCTATGCGCTGTTCCTATGGGCAACGCGGGCTGACGTGTTGCACCCGTCATCTTGGCCGCGCTCGACACTGGCCTGGCTCACCATCTCGGCTTTTGGGCTGGTGGTTGTCAGTTTCTTCCTGGTTGCGCAGTTCTCCGGCGCTCCGCCCGGCTCGACTTATGTTCCCGCCCATATGGAGAACGGCAAGTTCGTACCGGGGACAACAAAGTGACAGATATTGAGCGAGGCCGCCTCGCAGGCGCTCAGTGGCTGACGCAAGGGCCGCTCGCCAAATTGTTGGCTGTCCTTCATCGAGACGGTGAGGAGGCGAGGGTGGTTGGCGGCGCGGTGCGAGATGCGCTGCTCGGGAAAATTCCCCAAGAGATCGATTTAGCAACGACCGCAGTTCCTGAAGAAGTCATCCGCCGCACGACGGCTGCGGGATTCAAAGCAGTCCCGACCGGGGTCGATCACGGCACGGTTACGGTCATTGTTAATGGCGCCCCCTACGAGGTGACCACGCTGCGTGAAGATATTGAGACGTTTGGGCGCAAAGCGGTGGTTCGCTTTGGGCGCGATTGGAAGCTTGATGCCGAACGCCGCGACCTAACAATCAACGCCTTATCAGTGTCGGCGGACGGAACCGTTTACGACGATGTGGGCGGATTAGCCGATCTCGCGGCGGGGCGGGTGCGTTTCATCGGAAACCCCGCAACGCGGATTGCTGAAGATTATCTTCGTGTTCTGCGTTTTTTCCGCTTCCATGCCGCCTATGCAAATGGCGCGCTTGATCCTGCCGGTTTCAAAGCATCGACCAATGCTTTGGAGTGGATCGATAATCTGTCGCGCGAGCGCGTGAGGATGGAGTTCCTCAAATTGCTGATCGCCAAACGCGCGGCGTCCACGCTTGCGGCAATGGCGGAATCGAGCCTTCTTGTCCAGGTGCTCGGCGGTGTTCCGCTGGTTGCTGATTTTTCGCGGATGGTCGAACGCGAGGAGCATCTGGGGCTTGCTGCGGATCCCATGCGCCGGCTTGCGGCGCTCGGTGTGTTCACGATCGAAGATGCGCAGCGCCTGGGGCAGCGGCTGCGGCTGTCCAACAACGAATTCGATCGGCTTGCGTCGATGGTGGATCGCTGGTGGCGGATCGATCCTGCCTGGGGTGAGCTTGAAATGCGTGCACTGCTTTATCGTCTCGGCGCTGATCGGTTTGTTGATCGTGTGCTGATGGCCTGGGTCCGCTCAGGTGCTGGGGTGAAGGATGAGGCGTGGCAGCTTTTAGCCACGTTGCCGCAAACCTGGCCGGTCCCGGTGTTTCCGCTCAAAGCGGCAGACTTGATGGCGCGAGGCGTGGAAAAAGGACCTCGCCTTGGCGCAGCACTGAAAAGCGCGGAGGAGGCCTGGATCAAAGCGGGTTTTCCGATGGCGGATGCCGCACTTGCTGACATTGCCGATGTTGTGGCGAAGTGGGTCCTCGCCGAGTAGCCGATCGGCTGTGTGGGACGCTAAGCACATCAACATCCGCTCATTCCCGCGTAAGCGGGAATCCAGTAATTAATCAATTAAACTGAGTGGGCATGCTTGTAATTTTGTTGGATTGATTCATGTCAGCTGGATCCCCGCTTGCGCGGGGATGAGCGGTGGGTGGAGCGATGGGTTTCGCTGCGCTCAAACCCATCCTACCGGCCATCCTGTGCTTCGAGGCTGCATGCAACTGCTTTCCGGGTTTGCTCACGTCTCGCCGTTGCAATTGCTGTTGGTTGCAGCAGTTGCTTTCGGCGCGTCAGTGATCGGTGGCGTTACCGGCTATGGCACCGGTGCATTGATGCCGCTTGTGCTGGTTCCAATCATCGGTGCAGAGCCGGTGGTGCCGATCATCGCGATCTCGTCGCTTTTTACCAACACAACGCGGTCGATTGCGTTTTTACGGCTGGTCGATCCGCGGCGCGTCTTGATCGTGCTGGTGGGAGCCATTCCGACCTGTGTACTTGGCGCCTATGGCTATACGCGGCTTAATGATCGCGGCGCGATGATTGTGATCGGCGGAATGATGATTGCGAGCATTCCGCTGCGCCGTTTTCTTAAACGCAGAAAAATCAGTTTGACGGATCGGGGCTTGGCGACAGGCGGGCTGGGCTACGGTTTGGTGGTTGGCGGCACCGCGGGCGCCGGAATTGTCTTGCTCTCTTTGCTTATGGCCGCAGGACTTGAAGGGGCGGCTGTGATTGCAACCGATGCAGTGATTTCGATTGCGATTGGCATTGTGAAGATTTCGGTGTTCGGCACGATGGGAATCGTCGGCGCGCAAATCGTTGCCTTCGCATTGCTGATCGGTCTTATGGTGCTGCCAGGCGCATTCCTCGCAAAAGCAATTGTCGATCGCCTGCCGGTCCATGTGCACACGGCGGTGCTGGATGCGGTGGTGATCGGCGGCGGTATGTTCTTATTGATTGGAGCGATGGGGTGAAAGTCATGATCGCGCTCGATGCATACCCACATCCGCTCATCCCCGCGTAAGCGGGGATCCAGCCCCGCGTTCGCGGGGACGAGCGGAGAGAGGGTCGCAATTTCACGCCGATGCCATCAAGGCCACTTCACCACAGGCGGCATCGAAGAGAGAATCGAATCAACGTTTCCGCCGGTTTTCAAACCAAACACCGTGCCGCGATCGTAAAGTAGATTGAACTCAACATAGCGTCCGCGGCGCACGAGTTGTTCTTCGCGGTCGGCCAGCGACCATTTCGTTGAGATATTGCTGCGAACAATCTGCGGATAAATCGCCAGCAAGGCGCGTCCAACGTCTTTTGTGAACGCAAAATCCGCATCCCAATTCCCGCTGTCATGCCAATCATAAAAAATGCCGCCGATCCCGCGCGGCTCATTGCGATGCTTGAGATGGAAATAATCATCGCACCAGCGTTTGTATTTGTCATAAGGCGCGACAGCGGCGTGACGGTCGCAGGCTTCTTTCATTGCTGAGTGAAAGGCGACCGTATCGGGATCCTGTTGGTTGCGGCGTCGCATCAGGGTAGGGGTCAGATCGGCTCCGCCGCCGAACCATGCCTTGCTGGTAACGACGAAGCGCGTGTTCATGTGAACGGCGGGCACATGCGGATTGTGCATGTGGGCGATCAAGGAAACGCCGGAAGCCCAGAAGCGGGGATCGGTTTCGGCGCCGGGAATATCCTTGCGAAACTCCGGGGCAAACTCGCCGAACACCGTCGAGACGTGGACGCCGACTTTTTCGAACAGGCGACCGCGCATCAACGACATGACGCCGCCGCCGCCGGGCGCGCCGGTGTGATCGGTTCGATTCCAGGGCGTGCGCACAAACCGTCCCGCTTCCGGCCCGTAAAGCGTTTCGGGGGCTTCAGCTTCCAATGCCTCGAAAGCCGCGCAAAGTTCATCACGCAGCGCCTCAAACCAGGCGCGCGCATCGGCCTTGCGGTTTTCAATCGTGCCGGTGTCCATTGGCAGCCACTCCTGCGAATTACCATTGCGCGGAGCAGTTCTATCCGCAAGCGGGTTTAGGCGGGCCCCGTCAGCTTGCGATTCTGGCGCATGGCTTCACCGAGCACCACGGCCGCCGTCATTGCCACATTGATTGACCGCAAGCCCGGCTGCATCGGAACCACCAGGCGGAAATCCGCCGCATCGTGAACCGCCTGAGGCGTGCCGGATGATTCGCGGCCGAGCAGCAGCACCTGGTCGTGGTCGAAAGAATGATCGAGGTAAGAGGTCTGCGCATGGGTCGTGAGCAGAACCAGCTTTAGTCTTTCTCCTTGCCTCCAGGCTTCGAAGGCGTCCCACGAATCATGGCGCAGGATCGACACGTGATCGAGGTAATCCATTCCGGCGCGGCGGAATGTGCGATCAGAAGTTGGGAACCCAGCCGGCTCAATGATGTGCGCCTCGACCCCAAGGCATGCGCATAGCCGAAGAATCGTTCCGGTGTTTTGTGCGATGTCAGGCTGGTAGAGGGCGATCCGCATGTCAGGAGAGCTTGTTTTCGACATCACCGCCCGCGCTAAAAACGCCGAAGAACGAACGGTTTATGCGACTCTTGGTCATCGCTGCGATAGTGGGCTTGCGCTCTTTCGGCAAGGGTGTCAATAAAACGCCGCCGGGTCGTGCCGCATGCCGCCCTTAGCCAAAGGTTGGGCGCGGAACGGGCCGTTCGCCACCGTCAGGGGCACCTTGTTTGGTGTGGGGGACTTCGGGCGGTCTGCTGCGCGGGCGGACTGACCGGTAGACGGGAAAGGACTAGAGACCGTGACAACCATGTCTTCGGCCGAACCGACACGGCGCGATTTTCTTTATATCGCGACCGGAGCTGTCGGTGCGGTGGGTGCAGCAGCAGCCGCCTGGCCGCTGATCGACCAAATGAATCCCGATGCCTCGACAATTGCTGCAGGAGCGCCGATCGAAGTCGATCTGGCGCCGATCGCTGCAGGTCAGGTGATCAAAGTATTCTGGCGCGGCAAGCCGATTTTCGTCAGCCACCGCACGCCCAAAGAAATCGAAGAGGCGCGCAAGGTCGATTGGCATACGCTGCCCGACCCGCAATCCGATCAGTCCCGCGTCAAGGGCGGCCACGACCAGTGGCTGGTGCTTGTCGGCATCTGCACGCACCTTGGTTGCATTCCGTTGGCGCACCAGGGGGACTACGATGGCTGGTTCTGTCCGTGCCACGGCTCACAGTACGATACGTCGGGCCGTATCCGTCGTGGTCCGGCGCCGCTTAATCTGCCACTCCCTCCGTATGAGTTCACCTCCGCCACAAAGATCCGGATCGGCTGACGCGGCCATCGGCGCATTCTGAGGTTCCTTATGAGCGCACATTCGACCTATCAGCCGCAAAGCAAATTCATGAAATGGATGGAGGCGCGGCTTCCGATCGCGGGCCTCGTCCATTCTTCATTTGTGGCTTATCCGACCCCGCGGAACCTGAACTACTGGTGGACGTTCGGGGGCATTCTCTCGGTGATGTTGATGATCCAGATCATCACCGGCGTGGTGCTTGTGATGCACTATACGCCGCATGTCGATCTGGCGTTCACATCAGTCGAAAGCATCATGCGGGATGTGAACTACGGTTGGCTGTTGCGGTATGTGCACGCGAACGGCGCATCGATGTTCTTCCTGGCGGTTTATATCCACATCTTCCGCGGTCTCTATTACGGGTCATACAAAGAGCCGCGCGAGGTGTTGTGGATCCTCGGCGTCATCATTTTCTTGTTGATGATCGCAGCCGGGTTCATGGGCTACGTCCTCCCGTGGGGCCAGATGAGCTTCTGGGCCGCCACCGTCATCACCAACCTGTTCTCGGCTATTCCGGTGGTCGGCGATCCGATCGTCAGCTGGCTCTGGGGCGGCTATTCCGTCGGCAATCCGACGCTCAACCGCTTCTTCTCGCTGCACTATCTGCTGCCGTTCGTGATCCTTGGCGTTGTCGTTCTGCACGTCTGGGCCTTGCACGTCGTCGGTCAAAACAACCCGACCGGGGTTGAGCCGAAGTCGAAACAGGACACCGTGCCCTTCACGCCCTATGCGACGGTGAAGGACGGTTTCATGATCGTCTGCTTCTTCATCGTCTATGCCTGGTTCGTGTTCTACCTGCCCAACTATCTCGGCCATCCGGATAACTACATCCCGGCCAACCCGCAGGTGACGCCGACCCATATCGTGCCGGAATGGTATTACCTGCCGTTCTACGCCATTCTGCGCGCCATCCCTTCCAAGCTCGGCGGCGTGATCATGCTGGTCGCGGCGATCGCGATCCTTGCCTTCGCGCCCTGGCTCGACACGTCGAAGGTGCGTTCGGCAACCTACCGTCCGCTCTATCGCCAGTTCTTCTGGATCTTTGTTGTCGTGTCGGTCGGGTTGGGCTGGCTCGGTTCTAAGCCGGCTGAAGGAGGCTATGTGATTGCCGCGCGCATTCTCACGGCCTGGTACTTCATCCACTTCCTGGTGATCCTGCCGCTGTTGGGGCTTTTGGAAAAGCCCAAGCCGTTGCCTGCCTCGATCAGTGAGGCAGTGCTCGGCAAAGACAAAGCTGGCGCCAAGGCCCGCGGTTGAGGAGAGACATCGATGAAGTTGAAAACCACGATCCTCGCTCTCGCCGCTGCAGCCGCATTCGGGAGTGCATTCATCGGGAGCGCCCGTGCGAACGACGCCGAGGCGCCACCGCGGCTGAAATGGTCGTTCCACGGTCCGTTCGGCATTTATGATCGCGCCCAGATCCAGCGCGGCTTCAAGATCTATCGGGAGGTCTGCTCGACCTGCCACGGTCTTTCACTGCTGGCGTTCCGCGATTTGGCTGATCCGACCGGTCCTGGATTCTCTCAAGGGCAGGTCGAGGCGATCGCCGCTGAATATAAGATCAAGGACGGCCCCGATGAGAAGGGGAACATGTTCGAACGGTCGGGCCGGCCTGCCGATCATTTCCCGTCGCCATTTGCTAACGATCAGGCAGCACGTGCGACCTACAATGGTTCGGTGCCGCCGGATTTCTCCGTGCTTGCCAAGGCGCGTGGATATGAACGCGGCTTCCCCTGGTTCGTGTTCGATATCTTCACGCAATATCAGGAGCACGGCGTCGACTATATCGCGGCCTTGTTGAAGGGCTACGAGAAGCCTCCGGCGGGTTTTCAACTTCCGCCGGGCTCGCAGTACAACAAATATTTCCCGGCGAAGTCGATCAACATGCCGCCGCCGCTCTCCAACGGTCAGGTTGACTATACGGACGGCACGCCGGCAACGCTTGAGCAGTACTCGCAGGATGTCGCCGCATTCATGATGTGGGCGGCGGAGCCCAAGCTTGTCGAACGCAAGAGCCTCGGCTTCCGTGTTATGATTTTCCTGCTGGCCTTTGCCGGTCTGCTTTACTTCACCAAGAAAAAGGTCTGGTCCACCGTAGAAGGCCATGCCTGATCGGGTGACATAATTCGATAAAAGGGCCCCGATCGGGGCCCTTCGCTTTTCAGAAAGGGAATGTCATGGCAAAGGCCGTGTTGGGCATCATTGGAGGCTCCGGCGTCTATGACTTGCCCGGCCTTGCCAACGTTCGCGAACAGGCGATCAAAAGCCCGTGGGGTGAGCCGTCCGACGCTGTGCGCATCGGGGAAATCGATGGTCTGACCATCGTGTTTCTGCCGCGGCACGGCCGCGGTCATCGTTACTCGCCGTCCGATATCAATTATCGCGCCAATATCGATGTTCTCAAGCGCGCCGGTGTCACGGATCTGGTTTCGCTATCCGCCTGCGGATCGTTCAAACAGGAATTGCCGCCGGGTAGTTTCGTGCTCGTCGATCAGTTCGTTGACCGGACCTATCGGCGTGAAAGTTCGTTCTTCGGCAAAGGTATGGTTGCGCACGTGTCGATGGCGCATCCGGTCTCGCCGCGTTTGCAGGATCATCTTGAAGCGGCTGCAAAGGCCGAGAGCATCAGCACCGTGCGCGGCGGAACTTATATTTGTATGGAAGGGCCGCAATTCTCCACGCTTGCCGAAAGCCTCACTTATAAAAACCTGGGTTATTCCGTTATCGGGATGACCAACATGCCGGAAGCCAAGCTCGCGCGCGAAGCGGAGATTTGCTACGCGACGGTGGCGATGGTCACGGATTTTGATTGCTGGCATCCTGATCATGATGCGGTGACAGTCAGCGATATCATCCGCGTCCTGACCGCCAACGCGGAAAAAGCAAAAAAGCTGGTTGCTCGTCTTGCGCGTGAGTTTCCCCGTGAACACGAGCCTTGCCCCATTGGTTCCGATACCGCGCTCGATACTG
This sequence comes from Xanthobacteraceae bacterium, assembly GCA_036262895.1. Classification (GTDB taxonomy): domain Bacteria; phylum Pseudomonadota; class Alphaproteobacteria; order Rhizobiales; family Xanthobacteraceae; genus AP-16. Next base: position 226 of record DATAIA010000187.1, on the reverse strand, counting down.
CGCTTATCACAGCGCCGGAGGCGCGCGATCCGCAATTGCTCAAGAAGCTCGATGCGGTCGCCGGGCGCGTGCTGAAGAAGTAATATTTCTCAAAAGTCGTTGGTGCACCGTTTTGACCAGAGCAATTGGCCCGGATATGCGAGTTTCGCCTTCACCAGAACCCGTGTAATTTGCCGGCAGAGCATGATCCGGAAAAGTGGAAACCGGTTTTCCGAAAAGATCATGC
>DATAIA010000186.1:0-2816 GCA_036262895.1 Xanthobacteraceae bacterium | reverse complement strand
ATCGACTATTTCGCTGTTTTCATGGGCGAGCAGGGTAATGGCTACGGATCGCAGCTGCTCGCCGAGGCGGAATTGAGGGCAAGAGATCTCGGATTGAAGCGCCTGACAATCGATTTCCCGGCGAGCCGCTTCGGTGGCAGCTTTTTCGAAGGCCGCGAAGGCTGGGTCCGGCAGGGTGTTCGTCCGAAACAATTCGGCGGTCTTGAGGGCAACTGGGAGGTTTGGTGGCGAAATCTGGTCGACACCCGATAGGTCCGCGTAAGATCCTCTCTCGGTTGCGGCTGAAGCAGCCTAGGGCTTTCTGCGCACGGACCAAATGACAGTTGAAAGCCCGGTCAGCACAGCTGCCACTCCGAGCAGCAATGGGGGATCGAGAACAAGCATGGGGCGACTCCTCGGAGAGAGCGTGTTCCATATTTGTTCTAGTGTAGGAAAGTGAAAAGTGTCGTCCGATGACATTGGTGCGCCCGCGCGCAGTCGACATCACATCGCCTTCGAGGGCTGATCCTCATTATTTGGAACTTCCGCCGGGTCGGTCTCGTCCGTCTCGGGCGAAGTGCCGGATGTCGATGCCGTCGCATCAACTTCGGCTGAGCGTTCGCGATCGTTCGAACTTGCCCGCGTCTGCGTTGCAGCACGATCCGCCCCCGCGGCGTCAGCACGTTCGACGGGCTTAGCTGGTGGCGCGATATCGCCCCCGGAATTGCTAGGGGCGGACGCAATGGCATTCATGCCGTTATTCAAGTCCATGATCGCCTGGTTGTCATCGACGTTCAGGGCGGTGAGAGCATCTGGATTTTTCGAATTGCAGCCGATCAGGAGGCTGGCCAGAGCAGCTAGGAAAATTGTTGCCAGCGGCTGTCCGAATTGTCGCCTGTTTGGTCGTCTATCTCGGGCGCTGCGCAACATGTGATCCCCCTCACGCTTACATTTGAATGGCATAAAGGAACGTCCCTACGGCAGGGTCGCGGGAAGCTTCGCAACAAGGCGACCTCGCTCCCAAAGCTCACACTTGACGCCGAGCTTCTTGACGCGAGCAAGCGCTAGCGCCTCATCATCGCTCATTGCCTCGATTTCGTACGCCCTCGTGAATCGGCCATCGTCGCCGAGACAGTAAAGACGATATTCTGACACAACCCCACCCGAAGAACGCTATCTGGACGATCCGCGAGGGTTTATCGAAAGGCAAACCGGCCCGGCAAGACGGAAAATCGAACTTGTCCAAAAGCCGAACCGTAGTGCCGATTCAACGGTGCTTTGGATCCATGCGGAGAGCTTTCGGCGGAGCGCGGCTCTGCAGCCGACGCCAATATTCCCTGCCTGTCACCGGTTGCCGCCCGAAGGTCAAAGGAACAGCCGGCAGTCATGCTCGTTTCGTTCGGGGTGCCATTGGTGGCAGTGGGGACAATGGCAGAAAACGAACACCCGTCGAGCGTCGCAAACAAATTCGAGCTGCTAGTTCAAAGCGTTACTGATTACGCCATCTATATGCTCGACGCCGAAGGACACGTGACGAGCTGGAACGCCGGTGCCCGTCGTTTCAAGGGATACGACGCGGACGAGATCATCGGTGAGCACTTCTCCCGCTTCTACACGCCCGAGGAATGCGAACAGCAGGTTCCCAGGATCGCGCTGGAAACAGCACAACGCGAGGGCCGATTTGCGACCGAGGGCTGGCGAGTGCGCAAGGATGGCACTCGATTCTGGGCCCACGTCGTGATCGATCAAATCCGCGACCCAGCTGGCCAGCTCGTAGGGTTCGCGATGGTCACGCGGGATCTCACCGACCGCAGAGCCGCAGAACAAGAGCTTCGCGCGAGCGAAGAGCGTTTTCGGCTGCTTGTTCAGAGTGTCACCGATTACGCCATCTACATGCTCGACCCCAACGGACGAGTGAGCAGCTGGAACGCCGGCGCGGAACGCTTCAAGGGATATTCGAGCGACGAAATCATGGGGGAACATTTCTCACGCTTCTATACCGAGGAGGACAGAGAAGCTGGCATCCCCCGAATCGCTCTCGATACTGCCCGGAATGAAGGACGCTTCGAAGCTGAAGGATGGCGGGTACGCAAGGACGGGTCTCGCTTTTGGGCGACGGTCATCATTGACCCAATCCGCAACGAAGCTGGAGAGCTGATTGGGTTCACCAAAGTCACTCGTGATTTGACTGAGAAACGTGCGATCGAAGAGCAGCTTCGGCAGTCACAGAAGATGGAGGCGGTCGGTCAACTTACTGGCGGCCTCGCCCACGACTTCAACAATCTCCTGACCGGCATCAGTGGCAGTTTGGAGATGATGCAGATCCGTATGGCGCAGGGCCGCACGGCTGAATTTGACCGTTATCTTATGGCTGCGCAGGGCGCAGTGAAACGCGCTGCTGCGCTCACGCACCGCCTCCTCGCGTTTTCCAGGCGGCAAACTCTCGATCCAAAGCCAACAAATGTAAATCGGCTTCTGAGCGACCTTGAAGAACTCGTGCGACGCACAGTCGGCCCCAGCATCAAGGTCGAGGTGGTCGGAGCCAGCGGCCTATGGCCTACCTTGGTCGACCCCAACCAACTCGAAAACGCCGTTCTCAACCTCTGTGTCAACGCACGCGATGCCATGCCCGGTGGTGGCCGGCTTACAATTGAAGCCGCGAACAAGTGGCTAGATGACCGCGCGGCGCGGAACCATGACTTGCCTATCGGCCAGTATGTGTCGGTCTGCGTTACAGATACGGGGACGGGTATGACACCCGACGTGATTGCCAAGGCATTCGACCCGTTTTTCACGACGAAGCCAATCGGAGAGGGGACGGGGCTCGGGCTATCGAT
>DATAIA010000185.1:0-1869 GCA_036262895.1 Xanthobacteraceae bacterium | reverse complement strand
CGACATGACCGGCCAAGAGTTGCAGCAGGCGCGGCGGTACATCATTCAAGGAGAGGGAGAAGCACCGGTTCGCTGGTGGTGGGCCAAACCGCCCTTCCCCGGCCATAAGACGCGCTTGGTCGCGGACGCGAATAGCAGCAGCGGGTCAGTTTTCCTTCCTGCCAACAACAGCTCGGCAGTTGAACGAGCCGAAAACTAGCTGTTTGGACCAAGTCGGCTGCAACGTGATTGGCAAAAAAACGGCTCTGAAAAGTTCAAATGTTAAGCTTACGCTGAACGTACCCTTAGAGTGACGGGCACCATTTCCACTATCGTCTTCCTTTAACCCTCAAAAATGTGACGAAGACAGCGTTTTCTGGTGTGCCATCGCCGCAGATCAGGAAGCGGTAGCCCCAGTCACCTCTCATCGACGAGAAATCAAAAGTTTCGAAAAGGGGAATGCAATCAGGTCCCCAGATATTTCTCCGCCAATGCTCCATCGTGCGCTGCACGTTGCGCTGCTCACGCGCAGTCTGAGCCTGTACAATAGTGGTAACATGCACGGGAGCCGTTCGCGCCGATGACGAGGTGGTGGCGGCGGGGAGGTGCGCCGCCTGGAAGAGCGGGTGCGCGAGTTGCCGCCGTTGCTGGGCCGCAAAACCATGGAAGTCGAGATCCTGAAGGAGGCTCTCGAGCTCGCTCGGGCAAAAAAACCGATCTTGCTGTCGCGCTCGCCGCTTCCGGGAGATATCCCGTGAAGCGGGTCAGCCAGACCCTCGGCGTACCGCGGTCGAATATCCTTTAACGGAGCGATGGTGCCCGGCCTCGGCGTGGGCCGCCAGGAGCGCCCCGGCCATGTCGAGCTTACCGCTTCGATCCGCCGCCGGGTCGACGCGCGCCCGACCTATGGGTACCGGAGGATCAACGCGCTCTTAAAGCGCGAGCGGCGAGCCGACGGTTTGGCCCCGGTCAACGCCAAGCGCATCTACCGCCTGACGCGCAAGCACGATCTCTTGCTCCAACGCCACACCGTGCGACGGCGGCTGCGCGGGGAAGATGGCCAGGTTATAACGATCCGTTCGAATTGCCGCTGGTGCTCGGATGCATTCGAGTTTACCTGCTGGAACGGTGAGGTAGTGCGCGTGGCCTTCGCCCGCGACAGGCGAGATTACGTTCGGGGGCCTGATCCCGGACGCCGCTGCAGCCTTTGCACTCGTGCGATAGCTGGATGGAGGACTACAACACCGTTCTCCCGCACTCCCGATTGGGCTACCGGTCACCGCGCGAGTACATTCTTTCCCAACCCGACGCGTGTCCGGTTAACGGGGTCAACTCCACCATTGAACAAATCACACCTGGGCTCCGCTCGTGGACGAATGCATCTTTCCAAGAGGGTTCGGTTGCTTCGGACAGACGACGAGCGGCTCCTGCATATCGCGGATGGCAATCATTGGTTACCGTCGGGACAATGGCCGGCCGCTTTGTTCCAAACCCGGCAAAGGCGTCCCGCTCTGCAACAACTTGGGGAACGGGTCCCCACTGGCCGTTAGCCTGGGCAAGAATAGTCCGCTGTGTTCCAACGTCGGCATTACCCGAAGGTCGGGTGAGGATGTTGGGCTGGCGCCGCCGTAGCCGATCCGGCTATACGACGCAACGCCACGCGAGACATCGGGCATACAGTCGCGGCGGGCACTGGCGCATAATCCGGTGTCGAGTAGGACCCGGTACGAGTAATTCGCGACGGCTGACGCCAATTTTCGTGAGGGTCGCCCCGCCCGGATCCAACTGTCGAGATTGCCCATTCCCCAATTATAGGCCGAGACGGCGTCGGGCCAGTTACATAGCGCCGATACAGAAGTGCCAAGTAGGCGCGGCCGATCGTGCGGTTCT
>DATAIA010000184.1:0-4117 GCA_036262895.1 Xanthobacteraceae bacterium | reverse complement strand
TGAGGCCATTGATCTCGATCATCTCGATAATGGTGGTTCCGTTTCTGCCCCCATGCACGGCAAGGTTCTAGACATCCTGGTCGAGCCTGCTGCAACGGTGCGCAGGGGGCAAAGAGTTGCGGTGATTGAAGCGATGAAAATGGAACATACGCTTGTTGCGCCGCTTGACGGGATCGTCAGTGAAATTCTGGTTTCGGTCGGAGATCAGGTTGCGGATGGCGCCCGGGTGATGGTGATTGCGGATCATCCAAACGAGCGTACAGCGGACGAGCGAAAATAATGCCGCTGCATCTCATCAAGATTTGCGTCGGAGCGGATTCGATCAAGGACCATAAGGATTGGGTTCGCGAAAAGCTTGCTGAAAGAAAGAAACGCAAGCAATCGCTCGAATACATTCATGTTACGCGGATGGTGCCGAAACGCGTCGATGAACTGCTGGCGGGCGGTTCGCTCTATTGGATTATCCGCGGAGAGATTCTTTGCCGTCATCGCATCCGCGATGTCCGCCCTTTTGTTGACAGTGAGGGGGTCGGCCGCTGCCAATTGGTGCTCGATCCGAAAGCCGTGTTGACGGCGCCGCGGCCCTATCGTGCGTTTCAGGGCTGGCGCTATCTCGACGACAAAGAGGCGCCTGGAGATCTCGACCGGGCGGCACCGGGTGCTCGCGAGATGCCGGAAAATATGCGGCGCGAGCTCAGAGGCCTCGGGCTGCTTTAACCCCCATGTTGTCGATCAGCCGTGTGGCGCCGATTTTTGCGGCGACTAGCAAGCGTACCGGGCCATCATTGAGTGAGGAAATCGGACCCAAGTTTTCGGCGTGCCGCGCTTCAAGATAATCGAGTGCGAATCCGGCGCGCTCGATTGCTTCGCGCCCTTCGCTCAGAATTGAAGCTATCGGTCTTCCCTCTGCAATCTTTTCGCAGCAGAATTTCAAGACGCGATAAAGAGTTGGTGCCGTCTGGCGCTGATCGGGCGTGAGATAGACGTTGCGTGAGGACATCGCGAGGCCATCCTTCTCGCGTACTGTCGGCACACCAATGATCCGCATCGGAAGATTAAGATCCTGGGTGGTCTGTGTGACCACGCGGAGTTGCTGATAATCCTTTTCCCCGAACATCGCGTAGTCCGGAAGGCATTGCGTAAGCAGTTTTGTGACGACTGTTGCAACACCGCCGAAGAAATGGGGACGAATGGCATCCTCAAGGCCGACCACGGCGGGTCCAGCCGGTTCGATCTTGGTCGCAAATGCTTTTGGATACATCACCTCAGTTGGCGGAGCCCAGACAATTTCCGTGTTCAACTTTGTCAGGGCGGCGAGATCCGCTTCAAATGTTCGCGGATAGGTTTGGAAATCTTCGCCTGGCGCGAACTGCGTTGGATTGACAAAGATCGAAACGATCACCCGATCGGCTTTGCGGCGCGCCGCGCGAATAAGCGCGAGATGGCCCTCGTGTAATGCACCCATCGTCGGCACCAAAGCGATGCTTTCGCCTGATGCCCGATAATTCGCGACAGCGCCTCTCAAAATTTGCAGCGTTTTGATGATGCGAGGACGGGCGGCAGCGCTCGTTCGTTTCATTTTGCGGCGTGGCTTGCGCACTCGGTAATCTCCTCGTTCTTCGGTCGCCCAAATTCATCAGAAAACGTTGAGCAACGTATCCAATGTCTTGACGTTGACACGATTACATTCCGACAATGAGAACTGTCGAGGGGGTTTGGAATGTTGCTCCAGGCGCCATTAGGAACACCCAATTCCGCTCACGTCATCGTGCTCGGAAACGAAAAGGGCGGCTCCGGCAAATCCACGACAGCCATGCACATTGCGGTCTCGCTTCTCAAGGCCGGGCAGCGGGTGGCAACAATCGATCTCGACAGCAGGCAGCAAAGCTTTACCCATTACGTACAAAATCGAAAAGCCTGGGCTGAGCGGGCGCAGCTTCCGCTCGAAATTCCAACCCATTTCAGCGTGGCCCGCGGGGAGGGGGCGCAGGTCGAGGAAAACGAAGCTCTGGAATTTTCCGGTTTCGCGCATGCTATTTCCGCCGTCGAGCATTGCCATGATTTCGTGGTGATCGATACGCCCGCGAGCGACAGCTATTTGATGCGGCTTGCCCATTCCATGGCGGATACGCTGGTCACGCCGCTCAACGACAGTTTCGTGGATTTTGACGTACTTGGGTCGGTTGATCCAACGACATTCGCGGTGACCGGCGTAAGCCATTATGCGGAAATGGCTCGTCAAGCGCGCCGTCAACGGCGCCTTGTCGATGGCGGCCTGACCGATTGGATCGTCATTCGTAACAGGTTGTCGTCTTTGGGGTCTCGCAACAAGCGTTTGATTGGCGAGAGCCTTAATGAACTCGGGCTGCGATTGGGGTTTCGAGTGATCGCGGGGTTCGCCGAGCGGGTGGTTTATCGGGAGTTTTTTCCGCGCGGTCTGACCGCGCTCGATCATCTCGATAAAGCGACGTTGGGAACCAAGCCGAATTTGTCCCATGCCACCGCCAGGCAGGAGGTACGCTCCCTTATCGATACGCTGAAGTTGCCGCTCGATGAACGCGGCCGCCGTCGGGCCGCCGCCCGCGCCGAATGGTCTGCGTCATTCGACAAGCCCCTCGATACCCACGACATCATTGCCGATTAAGCCCTTGTCGGCAGGCTCATCCGCCGGCTGGACGCCATTGCGTTTGGCGCCCGGCATGCCACTTTATGGATGAACATCATGCATGGGGCTCCTGTGGCAAAAACTCCTTCCGATCGCGGTCCTGCGCCGGCTCCACGTCGTTCCGGTACGCCCACCAGTTCGTCGCAACCCGACATCAAGGCGTTTCTGGAAAAAGCGCGCACGCTGCACTCGTCTGTCGAGGCAGGGCATCGTGGCAGGCTTTTGTTTGCGCTCGATGCAACAATGAGCCGTCAGCCGACCTGGGATGCAGCATGCCAGTTACAGGCGGACATGTTCCAGGAAGCCGGCAAGATCGGTGGCCTCGACATTCAGCTCGCGTATTACCGTGGCTTCAACGAATGTAGAGCGTCGCGCTGGGTTTCGGATTCTAGGCACCTTGCCGATCTGATGACAAAAATCGATTGCCGGGGAGGGCATACCCAAATCGGCAAGATCCTGGCCCATGCGCGGGCCGAGGCTGAAAAAGGCTCGGTGCAGGCGCTGGTCTTCGTTGGGGATGCAATGGAAGAAGCGATCGACGATCTTGCGGTATTGGCAGGCGAACTTGGGTTACGGGGTGTGCCCGCCTTCATGTTCCAGGAGGGCCACGATCCTGCAGTCGAGCAGGCGTTTCGTGAAATTGCCCGGCTAAGCCGCGGGGCTTATTGTCGGTTCGATGTCGGTGCTGCGCATCAATTGGCGGAACTGCTGCGTGCCGTGGCTGTGTACGCGGCAGGCGGCATCAAGGCGCTTGCCGATCTGTCGTCGCGCCAAGGGCGAGGCACTTTGAAGCTACTTGAGCAGTTGAAATAACATGCCGACCCTCATCATCGGAATTGCCGCACTTTTGCTGGTGCTATGGGCGGCCAATGCGTTCGCCAAGAGCGATCCGCGCACGCTGATCCGTGTCGGTAAAACCGCAGGCGGAGCAGGAGCATTGCTGGTTGCCGGCGCGCTTGCCATTACGGGGCGCTTTGCGGCAGCTGTCCCGTTCGGTATGGCGGGCCTTGCCCTGCTGGGCGTGCGCGCAGGCTCTGGCTGGTTTGGAGGGCAGAGCACCAAAACTGCCGGTCAAGTATCGCGCGTTCGATCGGCGTTTATCGAAATGGAACTCGATCACGACACCGGTGCCATGCGTGGCCGAATTCTCGCCGGCCGATATGAAGGAACGTCGCTCGATGCCCTGGAGGCGACGACGCTCACCGCGCTTCTCGGCGAGATCGATGAAGAAAGTCGCGCCTTATTGGCAGCGTATCTTGATCGCCGGCAGCCCGGTTGGCGTGAAAACACGCATTACGATACGGCAGCGGGGCGGGGAGGTGCGAGCAGTAGCGGACCAATGACGCCAGAGGAGGCCTATCAGATCCTTGGCCTTGAGCCCGGGGCCGATGCGGCCGATATCAGCCGTGCCCATAGGCTGCTGATGAAGAAACTGCATCCCGACCAGGGGGG
>DATAIA010000183.1:0-2145 GCA_036262895.1 Xanthobacteraceae bacterium | reverse complement strand
TGGCGTATCTGGGATTTGGAAGCCTCTCCGGAACTATTCATTTGCTGGCGAGGCTTTCGATTGGCAGAGGCGCGATTGCGGTCGTGACCCTGTTGCTGATTTTGTGCCATTGATGTCCGGCAATCTGTAAGCGCATTGGTCCGCAGCTGGTGATGGAGGAAGGTTAAATGGAGTCGTTGTTGTTCACTTCGGTGCCGCAGCCGCAATCGCGGTGGAAAGCATTTGCCGCAGGCTGGAGCGCCCAGGCGATTGGGATCGCCGGGCTTCTCGCGGTCAGCACCATGCTGCCGCAGACCGTCCAGCAGGTCCATCGTTACACGACAACTCCGCTGGTTGCATACGAAGCGCCGCAACCAAAGGCGTATCAAGCTCCGCGCCTGGCAGCGGTGTTGAAATCTCCCGCGCCAGTTGTCCAGCCAGCCATTGTGCTGCCGAGAGCCGAAAAGATCGTTCGTCAGCCTGAAGTAGCCGCACCCGAAGTGAAGATCGCGGCCAAAATTCCAGACCTACCGATCGCGCCCTCGCAGCCCAAGGTGATGGCGACAGACACGTTCAGTGCAGGCAAAGCGGACAAACCGACCACGACCAGGCCCGCCGCCGCGGTACAGATGGGCGGGTTTGGAGATCCCAATGGAGTAGCGGCCCGTAATACTCAAGGCGCGGTAAACATCGCAGCCTCTGGTTTTTCTGATCTTCCAAACGGATCCGGCCGCGGCAATGGATATGGCGGGCCTAATGCCGGCGTAGTTGCGTCCTCCGGGTTTGGAGCAGGCCCGGCGGGGAGTCACGCGGGTGCCGGAGGCGGCAGTCTGCAACAGTCAGGATTTAGTGGTTTCAGCTCAGCACCGGCTGTGAAGAAAATCGTCGCCAGTGCGGCCTCTACGATCCCGGTCGAAATTCTCTCCAAGCCCGTCCCGGACTACACGGCAGAGGGCCGCGAACTGAAGATCGATGGCGAGGTCCGGCTGGAGGTTTTGTTTACCACCAGTGGCCAGGCCCACGTGATCCGGGTCATTCAAGGACTCGGACACGGATTGGATGAGCAGGCAGTCAGGGCAGCACAGCAGATCAAGTTCAAGCCTGCGTTGCACGAAGGGCAGCCGGTGGATTCAACGGCTGTAGTTCACATTATTTTTCAACTCGTTTCCTAAGGAGCCGTATGCGTTGCATAAAAGCAGTTCTGAAGATTTTGCTGGGCCTGGGGATGATCACAGGAATCGCGCTGGCGGAAGACGCCGTGCTCTTGTCCTCGATCAGTCTGGGCTCTGCCACGGTAGTGGGCGGAAACTCCGTTCAGGGAACGGTGACGCTGAACCGGGTGGCTCCTTTTGATCTTTCAGTTTCGCTCGCCGCCGATCCCGCTGCGGTGATCAGGATGCCGGCCAGCGTGACCGTGCCGGCGGGCGCGACCAGCGCCACTTTTAACATTGCGACCATCCTCAACAAGAACGCGGTGGTCGGTTCCGACACCCGGGTGAACGTGTACGGCAACTACGGCGTCACCCGGCATGCCTCGTTTATGGACCTGGCGCCGGTTTCGTTCGATCAGATGGTCGACAAGGTCGTCGACCGAGAACGCAGCTTCAGCGCAAACATGAAGAACATGCGGCCGCTGGTCGAAACCTATATCCAGAATCTTCGTGAGAGCAAAGATCATGACGTTGCCCCCGTGAGCGACCAGTATTTTCTGGGCCGCCTCGACATGACCAAGGGTCCGGATGATCAGTTGTTCGAGAAAGATGAAGAAGGCGGATTCAAGAGTCACTTTATGAATCCGTTCAAAGGCTTGTTTGCGCGCAAGTTCCTGCCTAACGGATTCGCGCAGATGGTAATCATCGACAACGACTTCCAGAAGAATAATTACTACTTCAACTTCGTGCGCCAGGAATTTCTGGGCGAAGTGCGTTGCATCGTGGTCGATGTGCAGCCAAAGGATGCCAAGAGCCTGGGCAGGTTTATGGGCCGCATCTGGGTGGAAGACCGCGACTTCAACATTGTCCGCTCGATCGGAACCTATTCGTCGCACTCCCGCTTCGGCTACTACCTTCACTTCGACAGCTGGCGGCTCAACATGCAGCCAGGAGTATGGCTGCCCGCCTACATCTACACCGAAGAAACCGGAAGCGGCCCCGCCGGGGCGCCGGT
>DATAIA010000182.1:0-2692 GCA_036262895.1 Xanthobacteraceae bacterium | reverse complement strand
ATTCTCGAAACGATCGGCAACACACCCCTGGTCCGCATCGGCCGTTTCGCGCAAGATCGCGATTGCCAGGCCGAAATCCTTGCCAAGCTCGAATTCTTCAACCCTCTTGCAAGCGTCAAGGATCGGATAGCAGTTTCCATGCTCGAAGCAATGGAGGCGGACGGCACCATCGGACCGGGCAGTGTGATCGTCGAGCCCACCTCCGGCAATACCGGGATCGGTCTCGCCTTTGCGTGTGCCGCGAAGGGTTACCGCTGCGTCCTGACGATGCCCGACAGCTTTTCAGTTGAACGCCGGCGATTGATGCGCTTTCTTGGCGCCGAGCTTGTACTCACGCCACGTGAAAAAGGGATCGGAGGCGCAATCGAGAAAGCCAAGGAGATCATCGCCGCGACCGACAAGGCGGTAATGCCCTGGCAATTCGGCCACCCCGCAAACCCTGAAATTCATCGCCGAACGACGGCCGAGGAGATCTGGCGCGACACAAATGGCATCGTCGACACCTTGGTACTCGGCGTTGGCACAGGTGGTACGCTTACCGGCGTCGGCGGCGTGCTGAAGGCACGAAACGCTGATCTTCGCATCGTTGCCGTCGAGCCCGAGAAAAGTCCCGTACTGTCGGGTGGTAAACATTCACCCCACCTGATCCAAGGTATCGGTGCGGGCTTTGTGCCCGATGTGCTGGATACCAAGCTCATCGATGAGGTGATGCTCGTGAGCAACGATGAGGCGATACAGACCGCGCGGGAATTGGCGCTCGCAGATGGCATTCCTGCCGGCATCTCTTCAGGCGCTGCGCTTGCCTGCGCAATTCGTGTGGCGCAGCGTCCTGAGATGAAGGGCCGCACGATCGTAACACTGCTGCCTGACTGTGCCGAGCGATATATATCGACGGTTCTGTTTGAAGGCTATAGCGAAAGCTAACGGGTTGGTGGGCGCGATTGCCTCTCTTGGCGCCGTGATCTTGCCCGCTTTGCCTTAAGGTGGATACGGTATCGACCGCAGTCTGAAAATTTCATGTAAGCAACTGATGCACTCGGATCTACTCGAACACTTGCCACGTCGAGGAAGCCATGGATCGCAAGCTCACCACGATTGTTGCGATGGACGTAGTTGGATACAGCCGGCTCATGGAACTGAATGAGCAGGGCACCCTTGACCAGCTTAAGGAAGTTCGAGCGAAGATTATCGACCCGGCGGTCAGCAAGTTCGGCGGCCGCACTGTAAAGCTCATGGGCGACGGCGCATTGCTCGAATTCTCAAGCGTTGTGGGCGGGGTGCAATGTGCAATTGATATACAGCGCGAGCTTGGTATCCGGAACGGTTCGGCCAGAAACGGAAATCCGGTGCGGCTGCGCATCGGTGTGCACCTTGGCGACATCATCGTGGAGGACGGCGACATTTATGGGGATGGCGTCAACGTTGCGGCCAGGCTTGAGAGCATTGCAGACCCGGGCGGCATTGTGTTGTCAAAACAGGTCCATGACCATATCGGAGCCAACATTCAGGCGCGGTTCGTTTCGCTCGGGGACCAGACAGTCAAGAACATCAGTCGCCCCATCCACGCATATCGCGTGGAGATGCCTTTTGATGAATCTCCTGCGCACGTGATCCGATTTGATGATTTCGAACTGGACACCGCGCTGTTCGAGCTGCGCCAGGCCGGCGAGCGCATTCCGCTCGAGCCGCAAGTCTTCGATTTGCTTGTATTCCTCGCTCGTAACAGCCACCGCACCGTTACCAGGGAGGAGATTTTCGCTGAAATCTGGGGCAATCGCATCGTGTCCGACGCAGCTCTCAGCAGCCAAATCAAGGCCGCTCGCCGAGCTGTAGGCGATGACGGCACATCGCAACACACCATTTCGACGGTGCACGGTCGTGGGTTTCGATTCGTGGCATCGATCGAAAACGCAAATCGAACGGCGATTAGCGACGCTGCTAAAGCGGGCCCAAGTCAAACGCCACGGACCATTGCGAGCAAGCCATCGGTTGCGGTTCTGCCGTTTGTGAACCTCAACCAGGACTCCACGGAAGACGTATTCGCCGATGGCATTGCAGAGGACATTACAACCGCGCTTGCAAAGAACCGTTGGCTGACTGTGATTGCACGAAACCCGGCCTTCGCGTTTCGTGGCTCAAAAGAGAGCATCAATGCGATCGGTAAGAATCTGGCAGCAGACTATCTTGTAACAGGTAGCATGCGCAAAGCGGGTACGCGGTTTCGCATTTCCGTTCAAGTCATCGACGCAGAGACCGAACAAAGCGTCTGGTCGGAGCGGTTTGACCGCGACAAGGTTGATATCTTCGATCTTCAAGATGAAGTTTCGGAGTTGGTAGCCGGGCGGATTGAATCGGAGTTGGGTTTGAGCGAACAAAAGAAAGCCGAGCGCCGGCCTCGTAAGAATCTTGGCGCATGGGATCTCTATCAGCTGGGGACGGCCGAATTCTACAAGTTCACTCCCGAAGGAAATTTCAAATCCCAGCAACTGCTCACGGAGGCGATTACACTTGATCCCGAATTGGCAGCAGCACATTCCCGTCTGGCTTACGCGATAGTGCTCAGCATGGTCTATTTCGATGCGGCTATTGATTCAGCTAAAATGGACGCAGCGCTTGCCGCGGCGGAGCGCGCCGTCCAGCTTGATGATCAAGACGCCAACGGATATTTCGCGCTCGGCCGGGTCCGCCTGGC
>DATAIA010000181.1:0-8460 GCA_036262895.1 Xanthobacteraceae bacterium | reverse complement strand
GTCGCGAGGCTTCGGGAATACTTCGACCTGATCCCATCCCATGTTCACGATGTCGCCCTGGCGCTGGCCGAGGTAATACGCGAGATCCATGGCCAATGCATAGGCAGGCGGGCAGATGGATTTCACCGCGTCGAATTCCTGCTGGGTCACATAACGCGTGCGCGGTTTCGACTTCGGCATGACAAGGTTCTGGCAGGGGTTATGCTCAACCAAGAACCACTTGCCGGCCGCCAGTCGGTAGATGTTGGACAGGACGCTGACGATCTTGCCGCGCTGTATGCGACCCTTTCTGACATCCATGAATTGCCCGACATCCTTAGGCTTCAATGCTTCAGCTTCCAGATGGCCGAACTTCTCGGAAAGGATCTCCAGATTTCTGAGGTAATCGCGGTGCGTCCTCTTGGCGAGGTGGCCCATCTCTTCATCGCGGTAACGGACGATTAGATCGTTAACGGTTGTCATGATGCTCTCCGTGGTTGGGAAAGCCTTATTTTACAGCGCTTTCCTGTACGTGAGCAGTAATTGACCACATGTTTTCTCAGCGTAGAACGCTGCACCTGCAAGCATCTAGCCGCCTCGCTTACATTGCTGTCGCACAGCTTGAAGGCGTCGTAGCAGGCCTCCTCGATGGTATGCAGTAGCGGCCTCACGGCTGCTTATCTCCTATCTGATCTGGTGATGGCGGAGGTATAGATTCGCCCATGTCATCGCTGACAGCTCTCGTCACGATGGCATCATCCATCACGCCGAGCACCCAGCAGTCCTCTGCCGTCAGCCGGCAGCCTGTTCCGCGCCTTGCCGCCCAAACGATCTTCTGGTGCGGCGTGAGTTTCTTCTTCACGGCTGACCAGATCCGCTATCGGGTGACTGCGGCAGCCTCACAACCCCGTAACCCTTCGCCTGCAATTGCTTCAACAGTTCGAGCCCGCCGTCGATGTAATCTCCACCTGGGTTGGCTGCTGCAAGCCGGCATGCCTCGCCGAGCCGTGAGCAGTCCACATTGTCGGTGGGCTGCTGCGCGTAGCTGAACACGCGCTGACTCTGGTGTGGGTTCGCATCCCAATAGCGAGAGTATGGGGATCTGCTCACGTTTCGCTCCCCGCCGAGCGGTTGAGGTCTTTCAGAAGCGGGGCCGGCATGCTGTTGGCGAATTGGATATTCAGCTTCCACAGGTCATGCACGCGCCGAAGCGCGTAATAGGCCAACTGGGTATAGCGATCCTCTCCATTCAGGCCCAGATAGTCAGCCTGCTGGAAGACAGCATGAATCGTGTTGTCATCGCGGTACGCACGCAGCATCGCTTGCCGCATTTCGTTGTAACTCGCTGGTTCTTTCTCCGGCGGAGGCAGGCCCTGCGGTGGAAAATTCCAAGGTTCATGCTTCATGTTTATCTCCTGGACTCGAAGTCATTCTTCTATCCATCCCATCGCGTTGCTGACCTGGCACGCGGTGCAGCGATCCGTGCCGACATGCATCATGTCCACGTCCTCGGCGCACTCGCATCCTTGTCCGCTCAGCACCTCAGCGACTGCCTTGCGCTGAGCCTGCATCTTGCGAATGGTCATGCCAGCCGTATCCAGCAGCGGACTGCCGCCCTCAAGGAACTGGCACAGACGGTTCAGCGATTCGTCGTCGATCTCGACAGGGTTTTCAGCCATGGTCAGTTCTCCCGTTCAGGGGTGACCTAAAACCCATGTTCATTTCGAACACTTCGTTGCATGCCAAATGGAATGCACTGGCTCGCCGCCGCGAGCTTTGCAATTAGCGTTCTTTATATGGCTATCCACGATGCACCAGAAGATCACAGCAAAAGATAGGAACCACATCCCATTCAATCTCTTACGAGAGCGCAGTCCGGTCATTTCGATTCCCTTTCTACAACTGAGCATTCACGCGGCTTTACCTGCTCGTCGCAGTCCTGGCATTGGCCATCAATATCGAGGCGGTGGTAGCCCGTGTCATTGGCTTCGCAGCCGGGCCAAATCTCTACGTCGTCATCAGGCTCTACCGACTTCGTTGGAGTTGAGCCGATACCCATAGCCGAGTCGATGGCTTCTCGCAGATTGGCGTGTGCGTAGATTTTCTCTATGGTCTTTTTGCCGTAGGTAAACCATCCGTCCGGATCGCGGCCGATTGTGTTGTCGTACCAGTGCGCCGCCAGCCAATCGAGGCGCGCCGCATCACCGCCCGGTTCGCCGGACAAGCCGGCAGCCCCATGAGCGCGGCTCAAGGCATCGCGGTACTCGCTGATTTGATCCTTGAGACGGTCAATCTCCAGCTGGCGCGCGCCGGCAATGTGCTGCCAATTCTCCGAAGGCTCGCCGGAGAAGCCGGGAAGCGGCGAGCGCTGAGGCTTCGCCAGATCCTTGGCCCTGATCTTCTCCGTATTGGCGATGCAGCGGGTTAGCTCCTGTTCCTCGCATACGCTCTGATCAAGGCCCTCGGCTGTTGCGATGGCGGCCAGCGTGAGTCCCACACCGCCAATCTCTTGCGCCGGCTCACCTGGCGGTCGTCCGTAGGTGTAGTCCACCAGCCGCAGTACGTCCTCCTTGCTGGTGCCGATCGCCTGCACCAGTTCCAACGCTTCCTCAATGAACCGGAATGCGCGCTGATGGCGGTCGAGAGCGTCTGGCCGCACGAAGCAAGCCTTCATCCAGTCGAGTACGCGCAGTTGGAAAGAACGATCCTCAGCCCCGTGCGGTGAGCTGGACAATTTGCCGGCCTTGAATCCAGCATCCCACGCCTCGCGTGTCAGAGCCGGCCGCCGCATAGGGTCGCCGTACTTCGTAAGACCCATGAACCATGAATCGAAGCTGGTCCGCGTTACATCGACCGGTGTCGATCCATTCTGGCGCGCCAGATCGTGGGAACATTCAGGGCATAGGCCTGGTCCGCCACAGCGCGCACGCTGCCCATCAGAACGCGGAAACACATGCCCGTGGCCTGTGTTAGTCCCTTCTGTAGACCGGTCACCGGTTTTCGATTGCATCGTTTGCTCCGTCGTCGTAGCCGGCGTTATAACCTTCGTCGTAACTTTCTTTGCGCTCTTCCTCTGCCGATTCCAGACTTGCTTCCAGCTCGGCCACACGTTCAGCGCTGGCGGTCAGGGCTGAGCGCAGTTCACGCAGAAGGTCTGCTGCCTTCTCAAGATCCTCCTGAGTGAAGGCAAGCGGCAGAAGATGCGCCACGACCTCCACCGCCTCCGGGCTGATGTCCACCTGCGCGGTCATTTCTGCTCCTGAGCACGAATACGATCTTGCACGCCACGCAATAGAGCTTCGATCTCTCGGCAGCCCCAAGTTCCGGAAGGCTTGCCAGCGAACGCTGAGGACGGTCCCGCTAGCAGCGGATCGAGCCAAGTAGTTGGCACCAGATCGCTCATCCGCACCACAGGCTTGATGCCAGATTTCTTTGCCGACTTCCTGCTACTCGCTTTTGTCAGCGGGTGACTGCTCATGCCCACGTCCTATGCTTTTCAGCAATGTGCTCGCGGCCGTCGTATTCATCGATTTCGTAATCCACACCATCTGGGATTTCGACTACCGCCAATTCCGCGCAGACGCCGCTTGCGGCCTTGCTACCAAGCTCCTCAACCACCCGTACGATCAAGGCGTCGTCACGCGAATCCCGCGTCCAGGTGTCCCAGTACCGATCAGACATCCGGCTCTTACCCTTGTACTCGTGATAGATGTCGTTTAAACGATTCTCGCCCATCGGCGTCAGTTCGCGGTCAAAGATCACGCGGCCTTCGTTCAGAGGCTGCGGCTTGTACCTGCCGTCCTCGCCGCGCTCCTGCTCCATATACTTCCGCACGGGAATTCCCCACTCGATCAGCTTTTCATAGGCCGCCGTAGATAGTCCGAATCCACCGAAACATTTATTGATTACGACTTTCATGTTGGTCCCGTGAGTTAGGAACATAGCTTCGCCAGCCGGTCGTACAGGACGACGTTCACGGTGGCAGCCAAGTTCATGCAGTGTTTCGTCGGCACCTGCACAACGTGCTTGGCGCGTTCGATGATGTCTTTCGGTACGGAGCCATCCTCCGGTCCAAAGATGTAGAAAGCCCGCTCGGGGTGATGGAACGTCTGCAGCGGCTTGGCGCGCTCATGCAGCTCTACGACCACCACATCGCATTCCAGCGGGACTAGATCCAGCAGCGGCCCATGGACGACGGGGATATGCCGCCACGCCTTCTGCGTGTCCTCGCGCATCTTCTTGTAGCGCTCGCCTTGGATGGCAACCATAGACGCGCCATAGCAACCGACAGCACGCATTGCGCCGCCGATGTTGCCTTCGGTCTTTGGGTTAACCAGTCCAATTGCTGCAAATCCACGCATGGTCATCCTCTGGCTGAGGCCCTAAGCCGTCGCCGGCAACAGCCGCGCGAGGTTGTAGTTCGTGGTCGCAAGTAGCTCGTCATCCGAGCCATACGCCAGCCGGAACTGGCGAGAATCCAGCGGAATGGCAGGACCGTACTTGTGCGTCATGTCGTCATTGCTCCACCCAGGCAAGCGTTTCGCCAAGTGGTGCCACTCGCAGCAGGGGATGCTGTAGTCATCACCACGACGTACTTGACCGGCCTTGCCGTCGAAGTTCAGATGGTGACAAGTCGTCCGGAACGGCTGATCGACATCCTCAATGGTGCAGGCGATACAGCGAAGCATCCGAACGCGCAGGTTCCTGTTCATACAACCTCCCGGTAGTAGATGCCCTTCCTGCAGTTAGCGACGCAGTTCTCGGATCGACCAAGTTCGCGTGCAAGTCCGCGAATGGATTTCTCGGATGTCCTGACGTAGCGGACTAAGTCCGGCGTTAGTAGGGTTCGCGGCCGACCAGCAGTCGAGGTGCCGTGCTTGGTCCGGTCTGCGGCATTGGCAGAAGCCGTGTCCCATCGCAGGTTGGCGAGAGCTGCGTTTCTACGGTCACCGTCGCCGTGGCATGCCTGCATTCCTGGCGGCCTCGGTCCAACGAAGGCCTCTAGGACGGCCTTGTGGACTGGCAGTTGTATACGACGGCGCGGTTTCGTTGGGTCGGCGTTGTCTGTCAAGTTCACAACGAGATATCCGCCCGCAGTGCTGGCTATCTGCTTCAGCACCCGGCTGGGGAAGTAGTGGGCCTTCTCGCGACCGTGCACACCGGTGCGGGCCACGGACCGAACTCGCCCGAGGTCGCTGACCTCGTAGGTCGTCTCCCAGCCAACGACTGGCAGCCATTGTTCGCACGGGAGACAGCGAAGCATGCGGACGAAGCCGGAACGGACGCTCATGCGGCCTCCTGCTGCTGCTCGGTAATCTTCCAGTCCGTGTCAGGGTCCGGAATGAAGATCGGCGTCTTGATCTGCGCGAAGTGGCGCTGCAGAAAATTCCAATAGTCGCAGAAGTCCGCCCAGCTCAGTACGTCGCGCTGGCCGTTCTCATCGGTCGTCGTCGTGCGGCAGGGAACGCTCTCGATCCCCGACGGGTTGCGCGGCGTCTTGGGTACGCGCTTGTCTCTCCAGCCCCAATACAGACCGCAGCAGTATTCGCTGATGTCGTCGCGCTCGTAGCCGGTGGCGTCGCTCAGGATCTTGTACACGCAGCCGTTCAGGTACTTGTTCTGGCGGACACTGCGGGTAGAGCGTTCTTCCTCGACCGTGATCCGCCATGCCTTACCTGGCGAGAGGGCCAGCAGGAACTTGGTGATGCTGGCGACCTTGCTATCGCGGCTCAGCAGCTTTGGAAGAAAGAACTCAGCCACGGCGTTGCGCCTTCTGCCGAAGGTTGTTCTTCGCGCTCTCGCACGCCTTGCAATGGCTGCGGCGCAATGGTGTGCCGTCCACGCCCGTAGACCCGGTCAGGTAGAACTCGGTCAGGGCCTTGCGATCACCGCAGCGCCGACACCATTTCTCAGTCGCGGGCTGCTTCTCAGCCTTGCGCCAGACGGGCTTGCAGGTGTTGAGAAAAGCGAAGCTCATGCGCGCTTTCGCTCCATGCCAACAAGAAGGTATCGCTTGAAGTTTGCCTTGCTGATAACACCTTTCTCGGCCAACCCATCGGCTACCGAGATATACAGCTCGTTGTTCGGCTGGAGGTGCTCGGCAACATGGTCCCGCAGCATCTGCGCGATGGCGTTCTCATCCGCATCCATCGCCAGAATGTCCGCGATGGCCTTAACGTGACGATCTACCAGCGGCGCTTGCACGCCGGACAGATCGCCGCGAGGGTCAGCGCCTTCTGCCGGCAAATCCTCTCCTGCGTAGATGTAGAGTCCGATCCCGTGCAGGGCGATGGCCTTGGCAAGGCAGCGCTGCATGGCCGTGTTGACCTGAAACGAGTCGGGGTTCGCAATGGCCTTGTTCCGGTGGTCCATGACCGGGAGCTGGGCGACGCGGGTGCGTCCGAATGCCGTGACGGCACAGCGGACCATGACCGTATCGCCGTAGCGAAGGTCTTCCAGATATTCCCATGTAGCTGTTTCGTCAGCCTGGAGCAGGGTGTCCACAGCGAAAGCCCAGCTCAGGTACGACAGACCGTTCTTCTTCTCGATCTTGTCGTTCACGTTCAGCTTGCGCAGCTCGGTATAGCTTGTCATTTGCTTCCTCGACTGTTCGTTCCCACTGTTCATCTGCGTCCCATCCCGAGAGGTTCACCGGTAAGCCCTATCCCAAGCCCTGCGCCAGCCCAATTCCTTGAGCATCCGCTTGCGCGCATACCTGCGACGGGCCTGGATCAGACGGATGTGCAGCCAGTTGCGGGGCGTTGCCATGGGGTTACGCACGGGACATCTCCTTCGGCTTCCATGCGCACGCGCTCCATGTGGTCAGCTCGCGGGAGTCGTCGATGGGTTCGAGCATGTAATTCATTGCCCATGAAATCGGCCACCCGTCCCATGCGACATGGCACTCACCGGAGCCGAGCCGATCAATAGTCCCTTCCATGCCAATCGGGCCGTACCCTAGCGATGGCCTTCCGCTTATCCCAAGATGCTCGGGACGGCGATTGGCGATCTTCCGCACCCGCTGCCCTACATAGAACTTGCTCATGCCGTTCTCCGCTCCTTGTTCGCAAAGTCCGCCTCATGCGCGTCCCAGTCCTCGCGCGTCATCGGCGCAGGAGCGCTGTCAGGCTCCAACAGCTTCCACACGCGGGCCATGTCGTCGGCCAAGATCGCCTGAAACTCGCGCTCGGGCAGATCGCCGTTGCCCTGAATCTCTGCGCTGCCCAGTGTTTCCATGAGCGCGCGTACTGCGATTTGCAGGAGGGGGAGGGTCATGCGGAACCTGTGGCTTTGCGGATGGCGGCCTTGAGGTTCTGCACTTGCACAATGCCTCCTGAATCGACCATCTCCAGCAGGAGTGCGTCGATAAGCTCTTGGCCGGCTTTCAGCAGCTCAGGCGCAGCGGCGATCAGGCGAGCGTCCATCTCTCGCAAGCCATAGGCGAGTTCATGGCCCTTGGCCGAGTTCACACAGTAAACGTCTTGATCGCGGTTCTGGCCGTCACCAGTGGTGCCGATGCGCACACGATCCCAAGGTGCCGCGGAATGCGTTCTCATGCGCCCACCGCCGTGATGATCTCGCTCATCTTCGCCAGCCCGTCGCGGAACTCCCGCATGCGCAGCAGGTTGATCGCCTTCCTGCGCCGGTTGCGGTCCAGGTCGTCCAGTGCGATGGCTTCAAGCTCATCCTCTGGCAGCGTGTCCATGTCGATGGGCCAGACCTGAGTTGCGCTGGTGGCATCCGGTAGACATGCGCTCATGATTTCTTTCCTGTGGCCTTGAAGATGGCCTCACGCAATGCATAGATTTCGCGCACATGGTCGCGACTGAAGTGACTCGGGGCGCAGTCGAATGCCGCCACGGCAAGTTCGCAGGCCTCCAAGAGATCTGGAGCGGCGGAGATCAGACGCGCATTGGCGGTGGATGGGCCGTCGCTGGTCAGAAAGCAGACGCGCTGCTCAGGACCGCACCAGACAATATGATTGTGAGGTGGTCCGTCGAAGTGCCATTCGCCGGGAGAATGGAATAGGTCTGGCTGTGCCGACTTACTCACTGCCCATCCCCTGCGCGCGGAGTGGAGCAGGCAGCGAGGCTCGAACTCGCGACCCCGACGTTGGAAGCGTCGTGCTCTACCGACTGAGCTATACCTGCGGGATGCGATGAGGTGAGTGCGTCGATAGCGGCAACGGCAGCAACGCAGTCGTCGATGATTGAAAACGCAGTGTCGTTTGGCACAACGTCACATACGCCGCGCATCCCACCTTCGGCACGCGTCAGGGCGGTGCGAATCTTCGGCAGCGCCGCCTCCAACCGCTCGCACCGCTCCCGCAGCGCCTTGAGTTCGTGCAGTGCATCGATTGCGCTGTCGAGGTCTTTGCGAATCGGCGTCGGCCAGCTTAGGAAGTCGATGACTTCTGCCAGCCTGTAGTCGGTGATGCGTGATCCCTTGGAAGATCCGACAACCGTCTTGTTCTGCGCCTCG